>JAUYSF010000081.1 GCA_030696435.1 Desulfoprunum sp.
GATATCCGCAGACTGGTGACCCAAGCAGCATTGGACAATGATTTTGCATTACTTTGCCCGGTCCCACGCAAACCGGTGCTTAATTCTCTCGCGACCGCATTGATGCGCATGGCGGCATGAGACTTTTATAGGAAACTTCAGTTCTACTTTAAACTCACGGTTTAACAAATTAGGAGTAATCGGCAAGTTATGCTTGCTGTCCGTGGTAACCTTGAACTTCCTTTTCTGTTTCGCAGAGATACCTGCCAGTTTCATCAGGGTTCCGGCCTTGGTTCGACCACAAGGAATTCCCTGCGCTTCGACTTCTTCTGATATTCGTCGGGTCCCATAAGTCCCCTTTGAAATTCTATGGGCCTCCTGAACCACGGGAAGAAGAGTTTCATACTCCTTCTGTCTCACCGACTTTCCACGTGTACACCAACAATAATATCCAGATCTGGATACTTGCAGCAACTCACACAGCAGGGATATTGGGTATGCCTTCTTCTCAGTATCAATCATTTGATACCGCATCCCGATTCGTTCGCGAAGAAGGCTGCCGCTTTTTTTAAGATTTCACACTCCATCTTTAAGCGGTGATTCTCTTTGATGAGGCGAGTCAACTCGGCTTGAACATCCTTTCCACTTGCTGAATCAGGCATACCGTTCCCGCCATCCTCAATCTCGCGCTTCCAACGGCCCAACATGGTCGCGTTAATACCAAGATTCCGAGCGGCCTCAGTTATCTGATACCCTTGTTCCGTGACCAGCTTGACTGCCGAACTCCTGAATTCCTCTGTATATTTCTTTCTCTTTTTTGTCATTGAACACCTCCTCGTGGGGATCTAATCCACTCTTAAGAAAGTGTCCATTTTTATCATGCCACATCAGATTCCCAGGGCCCGAAAACACACTGGTATACAACTTTACATTATTGACTTCAGGGTCGTGCCGGCGAAATCAAGGAAAGGTGGGGGATAAATGCCCATGACGATGATCAGCAGTATGAGGGCGAATGAGGCAATATTGGTCAGGGAATTAACCCTGATGGGCTCGTGACTGACCGGTTCGCTGCAGAAAGTTACCCGGACGACGGAGAGATAATAGTAGATGGCGATAGCGGTGTTGATAGCGGCAAGTATTACCAGGAGGAGATGGTCCTGTTTCAGTACCCCTACTAGTAGCATGAACTTTCCGGCAAAACCGACAAATGGTGGGATGCCGGCCAGCGAAAAGAGGCCGATCGTTAGAGTCAGGGCCAGAAGGGGGGCCCGTTTGTGCAGCCCGCTCAGATCATCTATCCGGAGATTTTTACCATCGACCGAGACGCTGCAGATGACCAGGAAACAGGCGAGATTCATCAAGACATAGCCGACGATGTAATAAAAGGCGGTGGCATATCCGGTCAACTGAAAAGTCAGGAGGCCGAGGAGGACAAAACCTGCATGGGCGATGCCGGAAAACCCCAGCATCCGTTTGAGATCCTTCTGCACTAGGGCCGAGAGATTGCCATAAAACATCGAGAGTATCGCGGAGACCATCAGGAGATTGAGCATAACCTGGCCTTCATTACTGACCAAGGCGATCAGACGAATAAGAAGGGCTACGGCAGCGAGTTTGGGTACGGCGGCGATAAAGGCAGTGGTCTCATTTGCGGCACCCTCATAGACATCAGGGACCCAGAAATGAAAGGGAAAGAGAGCCAATTTGTAAAAGAAACCGGCCAGAATCATCAGCATGGCGATGACTGCGGTCGGTTGAGCCCAGAGCTGTGGTAGTTTTTCTGCGATTACAGCAAGATGGGTTGACCCTGTGAGGCCGAACATGTAGCTCATGCCAAAAAGCATAAATCCCGTGGCCATGACGCCGAAGAGAAGGTATTTAATGCCGGCTTCCATTTGGAAGAAGGTCCCGGAAGAGGCGTCCCGCATGGGGACCATGATATATACGGCAAAAGATGAGAGTTCAAGGGCGATGAAGATGGCCAGTAGTTCGACGCTTGACACCAGCATCATCAGGCCGAGATTGGAGGTGAAGAGAAAAAGGTAGTATTCCGGCCGAGAATCCTTTTTGATCCCGGTCCTGCCGCTGTCAAAGAGCAGAACTATCAGGGTGGCTGCAGCTATGAGTGCCTTGAATACCTGGGAAAATAGATCAACCCGAAAGGCGCCATAGAAAAGATCACCCTTCTGATTGAGACATATCAGGCTTGTGATCAGGGTCATTGAGGCTAGAAGTACAGCCATATTCTTGACTGTTGTACCGCCGGGGTGACCCAAGCTGAGCAGAAAGAAGAGGAGACCGGCTGCCAAAAGTGTCAATTCAGGGAGGAAGAGCATCGTGTTACCTTAAGGGATCGTTGTGGTTTGTCCGCATATTAAAGCATCAATCCTGTGGTGGCGATAGCCTGCTGATAGGTCTGGAACTGCTGGAGCAGGTGGGCGACACTGGTATGCATCAATTCGATAAAGGGCTGCGCGCCCAGTCCTATCCAGAAGACAAAAAAGAGAAAGGGGGCCAGGGTCACAATTTCTCTCGCGTTCAAATCAGTTAGCAACGATTGGTCAGGGTTGTCTGTGCCGCCCCAGATAATCTTCTGCAGCATGCGCAGCATATAGGCTGCTGCCAGGACTGCCCCGGGAATGGCTGCCAGGGCCAGAGGTATACTGTATTTGAAGGTGCCGGCCAGGATCAAAAATTCCCCGACAAAACTATTGGTGCCGGGAAAGGCAAAGGCGGAGAGAGAAAAAAAGCCCACAAAGGTGACAAAGACCGGCATGTATTGACCTATACCGGTTGCCGAACGCAGGTCACGACTATGGGTTCGCTCGTAAATCATGCCCACACAGAGAAAGAGGGCACCTGTGGTGATACCGTGGTTGATCATCTGCAGGATGGCTCCCTCGATGCCCTGGATATTCATGACGAAGATGCCGAGGGTGACAAAACCCATGTGGCCCACGGATGAATAGGCAATAAGTTTTTTCATGTCCTCCTGGGCGAGAGCCGTTAGACCGCCGTAAATAATACCGGCTATCGACAGCCAAAGCACATACGGCATGAGCAGGGTGGTGGCTTCGGGGGTGATGGGCAGGGCAAAGCGCAGGAAACCATAGGTGCCCATTTTCAGAAGGATACTGGCCAGGATCACGGAGCCGGCCGTTGGGGCCTCGACATGGGCGGCAGGAAGCCAGGTGTGAAAGGGAAACATCGGCACCTTGATGGCAAAGGCCAGAAAGAAGGCGATAAAGAGTAGGATCTGGGCGGTGAAGGAGTAGCCCTTCCACATCATATCCGGGATGAAAAAACTGTAGTTGTTTGTCTTATAGAGCCAGATTATGGCCACCAAAAGGAGGATCGAGCCTGCCAGGGTATAAAGGAAAAACTTGACCGAGGCATAGATTTTGCGAGGTCCACCCCAGATGCCGATGAGCAGGTACATCGGAATGAGCATGGCCTCCCAGAGTATATAGAACAAGACAAAGTCGAGTGCGGCAAAGACCCCGATCATGGCGGTTTCCATGATCAGCAGGCAGATCATGAAGGCCGGGACCCTGGTCTTGATATAGGTCCATGAGGCCAGAACACAGAAGGGCATGATCAAGGTAGTCAGAAGGATCAGGAGGATCGAGATGCCGTCAATGCCCACAACGTAGGCAATATTGAGCGAGTTGATCCATGGATGGTACTCGGCAAACTGAAAGTCTGCCGTCCCTCTGTCAAAGCCAAAGAGCAAGGCCAAAGACAGCAGGGCCACGATGCTGGTAACCGCTAAGGCCCAATAGCGGGCAAAAGAGGCATGTCGCACAAAGAACAGCACCAGAGATCCCGCCAGCGGCAGAAAAATCAGGACACTCAGAAGGGGAAAACCCTGATTATACACTAATTGATCCATTACCTGTGATCCTTGAAAGCAAAAGATTAGAGCCAGACATACGCAACCAGAAAAAGGGCCGCAAAGGATATTGTGTAATAGAGGGTCATCTGGATCTGGCCCCTCTGCAGAGTGAATGCAACTTTACTGCCTATTGCCCGGACCAGACGGGCCGTTCCGTCGACAACACCATCTATGCCATGCCAGTCAAACCAGGCGGAGAAGCGGGCGATGGTCATCAGAGAGACCAGACCGACCACCCGATAGGCCGAGCCCCAGGCAGTATCGAGCCACTGCAGAGGGTTTTTGGCTGTCCAGAGAAAACCGCGACCGGCCAGACGATAGAACCAGTCAAGATCAAGGCTGATCGTAGGCTTTGCCGCAAGCCTTTTATGGCAGAGGAAGAAGCCGAGGGCTGTCAAGGCGAGAATCTGCAGGGTCTCGGCGAGATGGGCGATGTTGTAGGGGTGGTAGACTACCTCTTGGTGAGGCAACATTCCGTAGAGAAAGGGAACGCATGAGCCGATTAGGACGCAGAAGAAGGCGGCGATGCCCATGGCCAACTGCATGTTCCAGACGGGGTCTTCGGCCTTCTCCCAGGTTGCGTTGCTGCATCTGTTTTCACCGAAGAAGATGAGATAGGGCAGACGCAGTCCGGCGACCAGGAAGGTGCCGGCCGAGACGGCGGTCAGCAGGAAGCCGGCCCAGAGCAGATGGGACTCAAAACTTGCGCTGATGATCATCGATTTACTGACAAAGCCCGAGAGCAAGGGGAAGGCCGAGACCGAGATACCGCCGATGAACATAAAAAATAGGGTGAGTGGCATCTTCTTGTAGAGGCCGCCGAGCCCGGTCAATTTCGACTGGCCCGTGGCCTGGATGATCGCCCCCGCGCCCATGAAGAGCAGTCCCTTGTAGAGGATATGGGCAAAGGCGTGGGCACAGGTGCCGTTGATTGCGAGAGCCGTACCGATCCCTACACCGACGACCATGTAACCGACCTGGCTGACGATCTCCCAGCCCAGAAGTCGGCGCACATCGTTTTCCAGGATGGCGTAGATGATACCGTAGATGGCCATGATCACCCCGAGAACGATGAGAATATCAAAGCCGGCAAAGGCCCGGGCCAGGGTGTAAATGGCGGTCTTGGTGGTAAAGGCGCACATGAAGACGGCGCCGGTCACCGTGGCCTTGCTGTAGGCGTCGGGGAGCCAGGAGTGCAGGGGAGGGACGGCCGCATTCAGCATCAGGCCGATCATGATCAGCCAGGTGTAGAGCCCGGTGTTGTGCTCATCAAGCAGGACAAAGCTGAGGTCGCCTGTCGCCTGATAGCGCAGGACAAAGCCGATGAGCAGCATCACGCCACCAAAGGTGTGAACCAGGAGATAGCGGTAACCGGCGGCCAGGCTTCCCTTGTCTTTGTTGAACCAGATGAGAAAGGTCGAGGCGAAGGCCATCAGCTCCCAGAAGAGAAACAGGACAAGATAGTCTCCGCAATAAATGACACCGAGAGACCCGGCCACGTAAAACCAGGCGGCCATATGCTGCCATTCGTCCTCAACATGCAGGCCGTAGATAGTACCGATGATAGCCATCAGAGCCATGATAAACGCAAAGATCATCGATAAATTGTCCACCCGACCAAAGGTAAGTGTCCACTTGTCCATGAAGGTAACAATACCGTAGACCCCTGGATGCCAGCCCAGATACAGCACGTCACAGAAGGTCAGGAGCGGCACGAGAAACAGATAGGGTTTGCGGAACGGTCCCCTGATGAAGGGCAGGATGAGGGCTCCTGCGATCATGATCAGGGCCGGGTGGATAAAACTACCTGTCATAGTAATCCTCCCTGGTCTGAATGCCGCTCTTGCCCAGCCAACCGGCCACAAAGATCAGTACGATAGTCGAGACCAGGGCGAAGAGCGCCCAGAAGCCGGGGATATGTTTCTCAACCCAGGTATGGGCATGGTGGGTATCGACCATGATTATGCTCCAGATGATGATAGCGGCGATCCCGCCATAACAGAAGTACCGCACCGCTTGCAGCCGGTCTTTCAGATAATCGATGAAGTTGACAATCATCCTGTCACCGCCTTGACAAATTGCATCATGAATTGAGGAAAGATACCGAGTAGGACCGAAATTGCACATGCGATTAGAATGGGAATAAGCATGGCCAAAGGAGCCTCTTTGATTCCCTGATAGGTCTCACCTGCCGGGCGTGGACTGAAAAAGGCCCTGTAGGTGACGGGGGCGAAATAGGCGACATTGAGCAGGGTGCTGGCGATGAGGATGAGGAGTATGCCGATCTGGTGCGCCTCGATGGAGCCGATGAGCAGGTTCCATTTGGTGATGAAGCCTGCTACCGGTGGCGCCCCGATCATCGACAAAGAGGCTATGGCAAAGGCCCCGAAGGTGTAGGGCATTGTTTTGCCGAGGCCCTCCATCTCGGAGATGTTTTTCTTGTGGGTGGCCACATAGATGGCGCCAGCGCAGAAGAACAGGGTGATCTTGGAGAAGGCATGGTTGACGATATGGATCAGGCCACCCTCGATGCCTGAGGGTGTCAGCAGGGCGACACCCATGATGATATAGGAGAGCTGACTGACCGTCGAGTAGGCCAGCCGAGCCTTCAGGTTATCCTTCGAGAGTGCCAAGATCGAGGCCATGATGACGGTGAAGCCGACGAAATAGGCGGTGGGGATACCGAGGTTCAAGGCATGCATGGTGTCGACACCAAAAACGTAGAGCATAACCCGTGTGGTGCAGAACACTCCGACCTTGACGACGGCCACGGCATGGAGCAAGGCCGAGACCGGAGTGGGGGCGACCATGGCTCCCGGTAGCCAGTGGTGGAAAGGCATGATGCCGTTCTTGGCAAAACCGAAGAGACAGAAGACATAGAGCATGATCACCAGTGCCTTGTTGACATCCGCCGGGAAGATACCGGTTGAAATGTTCATGGCAAAATCCAGGGTGCCGGTCAGGACATAGATAAGAATCATCGCCGGCAGTAAAAAGGCCTTGGCGGTTGCCGTCAGGTAGACGATGTACTTGCGGGCGCCGCTATATCCTTCCTCATCCTGGTGGTGTGCGACAAGGGGATAGGTACAGATTGAGACGATCTCGTAAAAGAGATACATGGTCAGGAGATTGTCGGAGAAGGCCACCCCGATGGCCCCGAAGATCGACAGGGCAAAACAGGCGTTGAAGCGGGTCTGGGCATGTTCCTTGAGGCCCCGCATATAGCCCATGGAGTAGTAGACCGCAATAGTCCACAGCGATGAAGCAACCAGGGCGAAGATCATCGACATGGCATCGGCTCTGAGGCTTATGGTCAGGCCCGGCAGGATGGTGAACAAATGAAACACCAGGACCTTGCCTTTCAGCACCGCCGGGATCATCGAACAGACGATCAGCAGCAGGAGTACCGAGGCCACCGAGGAGATTCCTTCCCTGACGTTTTCTTCCTTTCCTCTGAACATCACGCCCAGGGTGCCGATCAAGGGGATGAGCAGGGCAATGAGCAGTGATGAGGAGCTAACCGTATGCATATCCATGGCTGATCGTCCCTTCTCTAACCTTTGAGTTGTACGGCGTCTTCCGTGTCGATTGATTTATTATGTCGATAAAAGGCAATGATGATACTCAGACCAATAGCGGCCTCGGCGGCGGCGATAGCCATAATGAACAAGGTGAAAATTTGTCCGAGGGCAGGGTCCGGGGCGGTGAACCGGTTGAAGGCCATGAAGTTGACCGAGGCGCCGGCCAGCATGAGTTCCGCCGCAATCAGCATGCCGATGAGGGTACGGCGGGTGACCATGCCGTAGACGCCCATGCCGAAGAGGATGGCGCCGATGGCAAGGTAGGTGATCAGAGAATTGTGCAGTGTGAGAAGCGACATTAATTTCCCCTCCCGCCCCGGGCGATGACCAGAGCCCCGAGGATGGCTATGAGCAGAACGATGGAGATGAGTTCGAAGACCATCGAGTGGTT
>JAUYSF010000142.1 GCA_030696435.1 Desulfoprunum sp.
GATTGTGATCGGCATGTGGACCACCTGGAGGCATATTTTTCGTCGCCCGGTCACCCTCCAGTATCCTGAGGAAAAACGCATTCCGTATCCGCGCTACCGAGCGAGGATTGTCCTGACCCGCGACCCGGACGGCGGCGAGCGCTGCGTTGCCTGTTACCTCTGTTCGGCGGCCTGTCCTGTGGACTGCATCTCCATGCAGTCGGCGGCAACGGAGGAGGGGAGGCGATATGCGTCCTGGTTTAGGATTAACTTCTCCCGCTGCATCTTTTGCGGTCTCTGCGCCGAGGCCTGCCCGACCATGGCCATCCAGATGACACCGGATTTTGAGATATGCAATCGGGATATCATGAATCTGGTTTATGAGAAGGAGGATCTGCTCATTGACGGCTGCGGAAAATCGCCCGACTATAATTTTTATCACCACGCCGGTATCGGCGTGGTCCAAGAGCGCGGCGCAGGGCTCGAAGAGAAACCGCCGGTGGATGTACGCAGTTTAATGCCATAATTTGGGTAGGGTGCATTTCATGCACCATTGATAGTAGGTGCATGAAATGCACAGGCTCTCTGCCACAGTGTGAAAGACCGATAAAAACAGGCTCAACATGGAACAGACCCTTTTTTATATAATGGCCGCCGTGACCGTCATTGCCACGATCTTTGCCATTAGCGAGAAACACCCGGTGCATGCCATCATTTACCTGGTGACCTCGTTCTTTGCCTTGGCGGTGGTGTTCTATCTCCTGGCAGCGCCGCTGATCGCCATGTTCGAGGTCATCATTTATGCCGGGGCGGTTATGGTACTGTTCATGTTCGTCATCATGATGCTCGACCTGGGAAGCCCTGAGGACGCGAAGCGCCCCCCGCTGGTGCACTGTCTGCCGGCTCTGGTATTGTCTGGAATCATCCTGGTTTCGCTGGTCCTGCTGGTCTCAAGCCGTTCCGCCGCCATTCCAGGTGTTGCCGTCGCCCCGCATGTCGTCGGCGTCAAGGAGTTCGCCATGACCCTCTTTAGCAAATATGGGGTGGCCATCGAGATCATCTCCATGCAGTTGCTCTTTGCCGTCGTCGGCGTGCTGTATCTGGGAAGGAGGCGCAAATAATGATCGTGCCGCTGACGCACCTGCTCATCTTTGCCTCGATTCTCTTCGCTCTTGGGCTGATCTGTGTGCTGATCTGGCGTACCAACGTCATTATGATGCTGATTGGCATCGAGATTATGCTCAATGCCGCTATGCTGGTATTCGTCGCCGGCTCAAATCACTGGGGCAGGGCCGACGGCCAGGTCTTTGCCCTGATGATCATGGCCATGACTTCCGCCGAGGTCTCCCTGGCCTTGGCCATGGTGGTGTATCTGCACAAACGGAAAAAGACCGTCAATGTCGATGAATTCAGGGAGTTGCGAGATCAATGAAAACAGCCCTCGAACTCATAGTTTTGCTGCCGCTCCTTGGGGCGACCCTCAATATCCTGCTGGGACGTATACTGCCTCGCCGGGTGGTTGAAGGTATGGCTTGCGCGGTGATCTGGGGCAGCTTCGTCTCCGCCCTTTTTGCCGCAGGCGCCTATTCCGGACCTGCGGTTGTGGAGATCGGCGCATGGCTGTCCGCCTTTGATCTCAGGGCCCCGATCACCTTCTACCTCGACCCGCTGTCGCTTGCCCTCTGCCTGATGATCACCTTTGTCTGCGGTTTGATCCATCTCTACTCCATCGGCTACATGGGCGACGATGACGGCTACGTTCGATACTTCGCCCTCCTTAACCTGTTTGTCGGGGCCATGCTGCTATTGGTGCTGGCTGAAAATCTGCCGCTGCTCTACCTCGGTTGGGAAGGGGTTGGTTTTTGTTCCTACGCCCTGATCGGTTTCTGGTACAAAGAGGTTGAAAACGCCACCGCTGGCCGCAAGGCCTTTATCGTCACCCGTATTGGCGATCTCGGTCTTGGCATAGCCATCGTCTGGATGTTCAAGGTTTTCAATACCCTGTCCATCACCCAGGTGAACCAGACGGGGCATCTGGCGTCCATGGAGGTCATCACCGCCTTGGGACTCCTTCTCCTCTTGGGCGCCATGGGTAAATCGGCGCAGGCGCCGTTGATGGTCTGGCTGCCGGACGCCATGGCCGGTCCGACCCCGGTATCGGCACAGATCCACGCCGCAACCATGGTGACGGCCGGGGTGTATCTTTTGATGCGCATGTTCCCGCTCATCGGAGTCTCCAGCGTGGTTGTCGCGGCAATTGCCGTGACCGGGGCCTTCACCGCCTTCTATGGGGCGACCTGCGCCCTTGTCGAGCGCGATCTCAAACGTATCTTGGCCTTCTCAACCATCAGCCAGATCGGCTTCATGATGCTGGCCGTCGGTTGCGGGGCCATTACCGCCGCCACTTTCCACCTGATCGTCCATGCCTTTTTTAAAGCCCTGCTGTTTCTCGGTGCCGGGTGCATCATTACCGCCATGCATCATGAGCAGGATATCTTCCGTATGGGCGGGCTGCGACGTACGCTGCCCGGCGTTTTCTGGCCGTTTCTCGCCGGGGCACTGTGTCTTGCCGGGGTGCCGCCGACCGGGGGATTTTTTAGTAAAGACGGTATTCTGGCCGTGGTCTGGGCAAAGGGCGGGATGCTCTATGGCGCGCTTTATGGAGTGGCAATGCTTACGGTATTCCTGACCGCCATCTATACCTTCAGGATGATGTTTCTGGTCTTCGGTGAGCGGTTGACCGCCTCTCCGCCAACACATGCATCGCCTACACCGGTAAAATCGCTCCCCCGGATGATGAAAATTATCCTCATCCCCCTTGCCCTGCTCGGTCTTGTCGGTGGAATATTCAACTTTCCCGCCTATCTCGGAAGCGGCCTGCTCCAATCCTTCCTGGCCCCCTTGAAGGGGAACGGCGAACATCTCTCGCAGGCAACCGAACTGGCCCTGCAGGGAGCGGCCTCTGTTGTTGCCTTATCCGGGCTAGGCCTTGCCTGGTGGTACTTCGGTCGGCAGCGCCGGCAAGTGCGCATCGCCCGAGCCGAACAACCGCCATCAGCTGTGGCCGCCTTTCTCCAGGCGGGTTGGTACGTGGACAGCCTGTACAATCTTCTCTTTATCCGACCGTACAAGCAGCTGTCGGCCATCCTCTGGGAGCGAATGGATGAAGGTGTCATCGACGACTC
>JAUYSF010000159.1 GCA_030696435.1 Desulfoprunum sp.
ACGAGTGGAAGTATGTCGCGGATCTCCAGATGGATCTCGACGGTACCAATCCGGTCATTGACGGATACCCAGGCCCCCTTAATCAGGTTTTTCTCAATATGGTGATCAACGCGGCCCATGCCATACAAGAACAAGTTGGTGAATCAGGCCCGAAAGGCCAGATTACCATCCGAACCACAACCAGCGCTTCCTCGGTGAACATTATTATCTCGGACACCGGCTGCGGTATTCCGGCCGACAAGATCCAGAAGATATTCGATCCGTTTTTCACTACCAAGGCGGTGGGTAAAGGAACGGGGCAGGGATTAAGTATTGCCTACACCATCGTGACCGAGAAACATAAAGGAACCATTGAGGTTGAAAGCAAGGTTGGTTGGGGAACTACCTTCACCATCTGTTTGCCCATTCATCATCAGTGAACGTGGGCGGGTATCCTGCAAAATTTCTCTGAAATATTTATCTCTATCAAGGAAAAGGTGGAAAAAATGCGTCCAAAAAAAGTTATCTTTGTTGATGATGAACCTAATATCCTCGATGAACTCCGCAGAACGCTCAGGTTGTTACGCAATGAATATGACCTGTACTTTGCCGCCAGTGGCATGGAAGCACTTGAAATGATGACGAAAGATAAATTTGATATTGTCTTTTCCGACATGCGCATGCCCGGCATGGATGGTGCGCAATTTTTAACTGCCGTCCGGGAAAAGTATCCTCACATTTTCAGGATACTGCTGACAGGCCAAGCAGATGAACAGTCGATCATGAGTACTGTTGGAGTGGTCCATCATTTTCTCGAAAAACCGTGTTCCCCGGAAGCAATCAAAGCAATTTTGCAGAGAGATCTGCCAAACAGAAATATCGAGGCCGAGCCACGCCTGCAGGTACGGCAGGGAAAATCCACGAAAAGCAATGTGCAGGAGGCGGTTCGCGAGCTTGCTGAGCAGATCAAGCAGCCAAATAGCCGGGTGTCTCTGGTATTTTTCTCGGACGAGTACGATCCGCAAGAGCTTGGACGGGCATTAAAGGAGCATCTTCCTGGTTCGGTGATTGGCTGTACGACAGCCGGACAGCTCTCTGAGACAGGCTTCCAGCGTGGCGGGATATCCGGCGCTTCGCTTGCAAGCGATGAGTTGTCGGTTGTTCCCTATCTGATCCACCCCCTGTCCTCACAGGCTGAGCAGGTGGCCGGAATAGCCGAGGATGTGCAGGAACGAATCTCTCTCACCGACTTGCCGGCCTTTGGTTTTTTGCTGGTCGATGGCCTGTCGATGCAGGAAGAACCGCTGATTTCAGCACTGTACATGTCACTTGGCAATGTGCCGATTGTCGGCGGTTCGGCCGGTGACAGCCTGAAATTCAAACAGACCTTCGTCTATTACGACGGTGAGTTGTTGCAGGATGCGGCAGTCTTCACCTTATTTTTGACCACTCTGCCATTCCATATCTTCAAACATCAGCACTTTTTGCCCACCGCAACCAAACTCGTGGTCACCGCCGCAGATCCCGGCAAACGTCTGGTCAAGGAGATTAATGGTGAACCGGCGGCGGAGGCGTATGCCCAATTGATCGGCACAACCGTCGAACAACTCAATTCAGTCGTATTCTCTCAGCATCCTCTCATGCTCCGCATCGGTGACGATTACTATGTACGGTCGATTTCCAATATCGAACCGGACGGCAGCCTGAAATTTTACTGCGCCATCGACGCCGGGCTTGTACTCACCATAGGGCAGGGAAATATGGCCATTGAGGCACTGAATCGAGATCTGCAGAGGGTGAAACAGGATATGGGCGATCCGGCTATCATTATCGGCTGCGATTGTATTCTCAGGCGGCTTGAAATGGAGGAACAAGGTATCGATGACAGTGTCGGCCGGCTGATGGCCAAGAGCAAGGTCGTAGGTTTCAGTACCTATGGCGAACAGTTTAATTCCGTACATGTCAACCAGACGTTCACCGGAATTGCCATTGCGGGTTAGCACATGAGCCAGATAAACGAACACGACGACCAGGCTATCATCGCCAAGCTTCAAGCCAAGCTGATGGCCCAACAGAAGACCATTGAGGTCCTGATGAACGCTGCCGAGCAGCGCACCTCGGCAGGGCCGTCTTCGCTGGAATTGCTCTCGCAAAATCTCAATTTGGAGAGAGTTGTTCAGCATAAGACCGAAATTCTGAAACAACAGGGCGAAGAACTGAAGAAGGCCTTACAGGACCTGCAACTCACCCAGACACGCTTGCTCCAGGCCCAGAAACTCGAATCGGTGGGCCAACTTGCCGCCGGTATTGCCCACGAGATCAACACTCCGGCCCAGTTTATCGGCTCAAATATTGATTTCCTCGAAGAATCCTTTGCCGCTGTCAAACGGCTGATTGATGCCTTGCAAAGGCTACTGCAGGCGATCGCCCAGGTATCTGCACACGTTGAGACGAGCCGGGAAGCCGAGGCATTGCTGGCGGAACTTGATTGGAACTATCTGGAGAACGAGATCCCTACGGCAATTCGGCAGTCCAAAGAGGGAATCAAGCGGGTCACCACCATTGTTCAGGCAATGAAGGAATTTTCCCATCCCGGTAGTAAGGAAAAGGCCTTGTACAATCTGAATAAAATCATTGAAACCACCATTACGGTGGCAAGCAATGAATGGAAATATTGCGCTGATATAGAGACCCATCTTGAGCCAAATCTGCCGCAGGTTTTTTGCCTTGCCGATGAAATTGGCCAGGTTTTTCTCAATATCCTGGTAAACGCCTCTCATGCCATCACCAGTAAAAACAAAGACAGCACCGAAAAAGGGCGCATTACCATATCCACCCACCAGCTCCCCGAACATGTCGAGATTTGCATAGAAGACACCGGCGGCGGCATCCCGGAAGACATTCGTGCAAGAGTCTTTGATCCTTTTTTTACCACCAAGCCGGTGGGAATGGGCACGGGCCAGGGCCTGGCCATTGCCCATGATGTCATTGAAAAAAAACACAACGGATTTATCAGCTTTACTTCAGAGAAGGGCAAAGGAACGGTTTTTACAATCCATCTGCCTCTTAAAGTGATCTGATTTGAAAATCAGTAACTATTCGCTGTGATTGATCCATCGGGATCGAAATCGCTATCGCTATCGAAATCGGATTGAGTCTTCCTGTGCAGTCAATTCTGAGGTCGCAGTTGCACTTTCCCTGAAACTGCTCTAATTTTTGCGAACTCGATTCGATTTCGATCCCGATTTCGATAGCGATTTAATTCAGCTGAATAGTAACGAAAGTGATCTGAAAAGTCCGGCGCTCTGTTCAGGCGATCTCGCCACTCTGCAGGGGCAGCCGGATAATGAAGGTGGTGCCGCAGCCGATTTCGGATTCAAAATCAATACTGCCATGATGGCTTTCGGTGATGATGGTTCGGGCTATGGCCAGTCCCTGGCCGGAGCCTTTGCCGACGACTTTGGTGGTAAAGAAGGGATCGAAGATCCGGCTGCGAATATCTTCCGGGATACCGCCGCCGGTGTCTGTAATGCGGATCTCGGCAAATTCACCGATGTTCCTTGTTTGCACGGTGATTGTACCCTTGTCGGCTGTGCCGCTGCTCTCCTTATGGTCAGAGATGGCGTGGGCGGCATTGACGAGCAGGTTAAGAACAACCTGATTGATGGCGGAAATGTTGCAAGGCACCGGGGGCAGGGCAGGATCGAGATCTGTTGCAATATCGGCCACATATTTCCATTCGTTGGTCGATACGGTGATGGTGTTCCTGATGGCATCATTGAGATCGGCCGG
>JAUYSF010000235.1 GCA_030696435.1 Desulfoprunum sp.
ACCGGATCCTGATTGACCGGAGCTGGCACGGGTCCAATATTCCTCAAACTCAGATTGCCGCAGGCAGTGGGAACAATGAACTGGTAGCGTTGGCCATCCTTATCAATATAAAAACTGAAGGCGTCAAAGGCCGCCTCACCACCCCAGGTCACATCCTTGACGGCAGTGATTGGACCGGTACCTTTCTTGCGGAAGAGCATCCAGCCAAGTCGTTCCCCTGGAGCAACCTTGATGGACTCAACTTTTGCGGTCGGAAACTGGGCCAGAAACTCCGGAAACATCTCCGGGTAACCCGCTTTAGCGAACCCAACCTGCAGGTCAGCGCTGTGTTTTTCAACCATAGCCCTGAGGTCGGCCTCAGAGGTCAGGGGCGGTCGATAACAGGGATGATCCCCCAGACGCTTGAGCGTGACGGCTGCAAAGGCAGACGAAGCGCACGCCACAACTAGACACACGCCAACTAACAGAAACAATTTTTTCTTCATCTTTTCTCTCTCCTTTTGTTACTCATTACTTGAACCTCTTGCTGTACTCCCATACAGCAATCGCGATCATCCTCTTTCCAGGTCCTCTCTCCGGCCTGAAAAGATATGTATTTGATAATACACTATTTCTCCCTACAACCTATCCAGGTCCTTCCTCTTCGCCGGTAAATAAACAGTGCTGATCCGCTCCGCTTTTTGATCAGAATACCGCAGTTTCACTCAGAAAGAGAATGTCATGCTACATCATTTTGATACTGAAATCCAGCATTATAGTACAAATTTTTATATTCTTGATTGTTCCGTCGTTTTTTTCCCGCTATAGTCAAAATAAAAGACGACGGGAGATCACAGTTGCCTGTGGTTTTTCGGAAAACTGTCTCATTCCATTTCCAAATCAAGATGAGAACGCGAAGGCAAGCGGGCAGCGACGAGACAGTACGTGCAAGTACGGCGGCAGCCGACAAAGTTAACGCTTGATTTGGAATTGGAATCAATCATACGGGAGCTCGGGCATGACCGGGCTGAGAAGGGCCTGACGTGGCCCGACACCTTGATATGGCTGGTCAATCCCGGGAGAAATGTATGAACTGTGTTATCTTTGCCAACGGTGATTTTTCACTTTTGCCCAACGCAGGCGCCCCTTGGCGACATGCGGAGCTTATCATCGCCACCGATGGCGGAGCCCGGCATTGCCACCTCCTGCAGCTCACCCCGCATCTGCTGATAGGGGACATGGACTCCATTCCCCCGTGGCTCCTTGAGCACCTCACCGAACAGGGCAGCGAGATCCACCGATTTCCCTCCCGCAAGGACAAAACGGACCTCGAACTCGCCATAGATCTGGCCGTTGAGCGTGGCGCCCAAGACATCCTCATCTTCGGGGCCCTCGGCGGACGCTGGGATATGAGCATCGCGGCGATCATGCTCCTGACGGCTCCAGCCTATGCCGGGATACCTCTCACCCTGAGAGATTGTTCTACAGATATCTGTCGTGTACATGCTGGAGAACATTTGATCATCGATGGAAAGCCCGGCGACACCCTGTCCTTGATTCCTCTGGCCGGCCCTGTTCGGGGAGTGACCCTGACCGGCCTTGACTATCCCCTGACCGACCAAGATATTTCTTTGGCTTCCACCAGGGGAATCAGCAATGTTTTGAGCCAGAGCCGGGCAGGAGTAGCTCTTCGGGAAGGTATACTTCTCATCATCCACAGCACGCAAGATGAGCAGCCGGGATAATGGTCGGTAAGACAATGCTGACAAAAAACTTCCGCTTCAATTGCAACCGAACACACAGACCTCATACCCCTGGACGACACCGCCGCAATTCTGATAGCAGAAGCGGAACTGTTCTTCGCACATTTCATGGTCAACTGGTGCGTAGACGGTAACTGCAGCATCACATGGTGATGTCCTTCTTCAACAATTGTATGTCAGACCAAGTCCGTTTACCAGAAAAGATCTGGAATCTCTTCCATGGCACTCACAGTCTTTCAGAATCATAAAAATCCCAACCAAATCTTTTTCTGTCATTTCCCAAGAGCCGTTCACAGCGCAGAAGTAGCTAATATTACGCATACCATTGACAACAATGAGGCGCTATGCGATAACCGTATATGTATCATTCAACGAATCTGTAGCGATTGAAAAAGTACCATTGAGAAAGAACGCGTATATGCCGATGATATCGAGCCGACTGTTTTTTGACAAAGATGACTACGAACTTCTGCGTATCGTGAAGAAGGTCCTCAGCCGCACGCACAAGCATCAGTCCATGAGTTCACTCATGATCGACAGTATGCATCCTCACGGTATCAAAGAGATGGCGGCGACAAGCGGACTGCGTATCGCCTATGCCATTGCCCAACTCCTCGGCTCCCTCGAAACCGGCAAGGCGGATGACCGGCTCAAGGCCCTGCGTTCCCTGCGCGATGAGGTGTTTCTCTCGGCAACCTCGTTTTATCAGAAGAACACTGCTCGGGTGCTCATGCAGATCATGAAGGAGCTTATCCGCTGCCGGGACAGCAAACTTCGTCAGCTCAAACTCGCCCATGACTTCCGCCTGGTTTCATCGGGCAGACCCCGCCTCGTCCGCTCGGAACTGGCCCATTACCATCTCCTTGAAATGCCGGAAGAATGGAATCAGTTCACCTTTGACGACCGGGTCCACGATGCCAACACCAAGGGCCGGAAATCCGCCACCCACCTGGTCATGGATGCCTGGATCAAAGGCATTCGCAACCTGACGGTCATCTATTACAACTATGTCGAACCGGAAATCGTCGAAGAATTGCTCGAGGCCGGTGAAATACTTGATGTGCATATCCGCGTTGGTATCGAGATTTCCTCGCGTTTTTACGATAAATACGTCCGGCTGACCTGGAGTCCGCACGGCTTTACCGACAATCATTCATTTCTCAATTTCCTGAGGGAACCCCCGATCAAGGAGCTCATGCAGGAGGGCCGCCAAGTTTCCCTCTACCAGCAAAGCTATGTCTTTGAGGTCCTTGAGGCCTTTAATTCCCGACATCGACAGGCACTGAGCAGCGATTTCTCGCTGCAGACAAGTGAGCTTGACCGTGAGGGTTTTATCAGCTCGGTGGGAACCGGTCAACCTTCCCTCCTCCATCTCGCTAAATACATCCATAGTGCTCTCCAGCCTCAGATGGAGGAAGAAGTGCAGCGTCTGCGCAAAACCTATGAGACGGCAACCAGCGACCAACGTCGGGAACTGGATAACCGCCTGCGCACCCTCAATACCATTACGCACGAAATGCTCATCAACAGGTATCTCCAGCCCTGTCGAAATCCGGGGATCCTCGACCCGAATGTTCCACGGGACGATGATACGGATATTACCTCCCTGCTTCGCTGCTCACTGCCGGAATTACTGGGCCGACTTTCCGCCCTCCATTCCGGCTCGCACTTCACCCTGAATCTGAGCAATCTCTCCATCCAGGATACCTTGGAGCTGCTCTATAACTGTCAAGGCAAAATTACCCATATCGAGGCCTACAACCTCAAAGATGCCTCGCATGGCATGACTGCCGGATCCATAACAAGTGCCGGCGGTTTATCAGGAGAGGCTGTGGCAATAGTCAATCCGGAAAGGACTTATAGCCTGATCAATACCCTGCAAAAAGCCCTCAACGAAGACAACGTCATCATCCTCAAGCGGACAATTCGGGATATCATCTGGGACTTTGAGGGAAGCAGGGTACACCTGGAAAGGCGCCTGGAGCAGAGTCGAAAGCCTGAGACTGAGAGCGACCTCGGCACCCAGGGACAGGCCATGGAACTGGCGGCGATGAACGAACGTAAGGAGAGGCTCCTTAATATTCTGTACAACATCGAGTCGTTTCATACCTACTACAAAAAACGCAGTCTGGGCTCCCGTATCGGCAGCGGCTCAACCGGCCAGTCCGAGTACCAGTATGGCATGGGCCTGGTCGTCCTTGACACCCTGCCACCCCGAGCCCGGAAAGAGGCGATTCAGGAGGTCAAGAATAACCGGCGTAAATGCATACCCATCACTGCCCAGATGGTTGACCACCGCCACAGTCGCATCAGTGAGCAGAAAGTAAATCTGCTGGAGCGTCTGCTCGGCTATTTGCCCGGCAGCCGCCGCACGGGCCGCACCGAATGGAGCGACTGGACCCTAGAGACTATTGAACTTCATCCCGGCCGGGAAGGCAATGTTGCCACCCTCGGCGGCCTGCGGCATGCCAAAGAAAACAGCTTCAAGCTCGGCGGCAAGGCGGTCGAAGAACAAATCGACAAGCCTCTGAAGTACATGAATACCGGTCTCAAGAACCTGCTGAAGGTCTTAGTTGGTTTCATCCCGGCCTTCCTCACCTTCAGCCTGACCAAAGACTGGTGGGTCCTCGCTTACCTGGGTGCCTTCATCTGGTTCGGTGTGACCGGCCTGCGCAACATCATCCAGTCGGTGTTGGGCGGTGGTGGGCTGAAACGTTCTCCTCTCTTGCAGTGGAACTCCTTCATCAGCTGGTCGCGTATCGCCGATTCCCTGCTCTATACCGGTTTTTCCGTGCCCTTACTTGATTTTCTCGTGAAAACGCAACTCCTCGACCGTACCTTCGGCGTCACGACCTCAACCAACCCTATCCTTCTCTATTCGGCAATGGCCCTGGCCAACGGTATCTATATTTCGACCCATAACATATTCAGGGGTCTGCCGAAAAGCGCCGCGGTCGGGAATTTTTTTCGGTCAATCCTCTCTATTCCGCTGGCCATCCTGTTCAACGCCGTCATCGCCTCGATCCTGCATACGGCCATGGTACCGGGTGTGGAAGAGGCGCTGCAGAAATGGGCTGCGGTCATTTCGAAGTTGGCCTCAGACTGCGTCGCCGCGGTGATCGAAGGTCTGGCCGACCGGCAAAGCAATATCCGTATCCGGCTGGCTGATTACAAGGCCAAACTGGCCCTGCTCTTCGGCCTCTTTGCCAGATTGGAACTGCTTTTCCCGGAAGAGGATGTCCTTGACATGCTCCAATCGCCAAAAATATTCATGGAAACAATTAACTATGAGGCACGGGATCTGGAAAAGGCCTTCATCGTCAACGCCCTAGATCTCATGTACTTCTGGATGTATCAACCCAGGGCGCGAAAGGCCCTGCAGGAAATCGTCAAGGAAATGTCCACCGAAGAATGGCTGATCCTCTATCGCTCACAGCTCATCCTCAAACGCTACAGGGAAATCAGCCAGATATTTGTCGACGGACTGGTTGGCAAATATTTTTCCAAGGCGCTGGCCTTCTACCTCGAACGATATGAAGAGTATCTTGCCGGTATGGCTCGAATTTCTCACACCAAGGGGCTGATTGTGAAAAAAGAATAGACACAAGAGAGACAGGGGTATTTCAGCTCAGTTTTCCTGATAAACCGCCTGAATAGTCGTATTGTTTTTAAAGACATGCTGCAGGTGCGGCGAAACATTCTTCCGGCCATCAATGAGCCAGTGAGAAAACCCCTCCCTGTGCTTTTTTGCTGGTTCCAAGACGACTTTTTGTCCTTCGAAATAATAGCCTTTATAGTTTTCTTTATAGCTGTAACCATCTATCAGCAACTCCTCACCAACAGGAATCTGCACCGTACAGTTATACGGTCCTGCAAGATGAAGCTGTTTAACCATCTCTTGCCGCAGGAATCCGGCCCGATTCTGCATGAAATCCGTGAGCATCTCAATGTATTCCTCGTGCGGTTTGCCATAGGCAGCCAGCATATCGCGGTAATAATTGACCCGTTCAAGCAGGAAGTCTTCAGTCAGGCGGTGATTAAGGATTTCTGAAAACAAGGTACAGTAATACTCTCTGTATTCCCGGCTCTCTTTGATCAGCCGAGTAAAAAGGACCGACCTATCACAATAATTTTCCCCTTTCTTGTAGATTAGTTCAAGCCCCGTCTGTTGCCAGTTCTTTCGGTCTATGTGATAGGTTTCAGCAAAAAAATCCCAATAACTTTGATCCATATCCCAATTGATCCAGCGCAATTTTGCATCAGGATTTGCTGTATCAAGGATACCTACACCTTGACATGCATCTGTTGCACCATTAAAGACCCAGGAAAAGACATGGCGGGTAAAGTTATCGATATCTATTGAGGACGCTACTTTGTTAAGGCTGAATTCTTTTCTGTCATTTGCATACACCCAGAAACGCCTCAGAAAAAGGCGTTGATCCTGAGCAGTGAAACTGCCTCGGTATTTATAAAAAAGATAGTCCTTCTGGGTAAAATACTGATCAAATTGCCTCCTGCTGAGATGCTCGGTGACATATGCCATCCCCGCTGATACACCGTTAAGATAGACCTCGACAAGTTTGGTTTCCGGAACAATGCAGCCCATCTTGGCAGAGACATCATAAGCAAGGGGATTATTTATCGGATGCCCCGCCGGCCAGTCGGTAATTTGTACGACCAATGTCTTCACCGGTCCGGTATTCTCGAAAACCAAGCCGGCGGGTATGGACGAAATCCCATATTTTTTGCGGAAATGAAGCCGATAACTCTGAAAAGGTTTGACGATCCGCCGCTTGCCACCATGGACACGCAGGCCTGCTGATGAATGAAAGAGGACCTCGCCTTCCTTTATAAGCAAAATCTCTGCTTTTCTTTCCCAATCTCGCCCCTGTTTATCCCGATGGGTGAGTATTCCCTTTTTCGAATCATAGAGATCTTCATTCGACAATTTGATAGCCAGAATGGGCCAATTCTTTTTTTGACTCAAGCCTTTTGGAAAGAACTGCTGCAGGGGATCTCTGTCATCGATCTTGTAGAGGTATTCATCAACACGTCGTTTTTTTTGGAAAGGAATCAGCTCCAAGGGCTCAGTTTCCCCGGTACTTTCATTGTCTGTCCGAAAAAACCGCTTTTCATCATTATCGACAAGGCGGAAATAACCTAGCTGTTTGAGAATCTCACCCATTGGTCCATAATTAAGTACACCAGTTGATACAGTGTCGGACTGTAAGGCGTTCTTCAGTGGCCTAAAAAATGGGATCCTCTCAAAACCTAGGAACAAGAGCGGTGCGACTATAAAAAAAACTATGAATAAATAAAAGAGAGGGGATCTTTTCATCAACGGCCCCTATACCTCGCCTGAACGATTAAACTGGATCCGGATATGGATATGCGGGTAAACACGGCGCATCTCGTTAATAAACCTATGGAAATCCTTTGAATGAATATTGGAAAACGAAAAACAGTAGCACCGCACGGATACGGTTTCAGTTGCCTTTATCAAAGTCAATCCAGTCAAGCCCTCATGAAGCGAGGTAATCAATGGCAGAAAATCAGTGCCAAAATCTCCAGAATCCTCCAGCCACAGTATACCATTATTAGTACCACCCTTAATAACCCGCTGATTCAGCAGAAGATAAAAGATTAAGGCAACAACCTGAGAAGCAATCATCCAAAGGATGAGTATGGTGAAATTGAGCGGAATTTTAGGATGTACAACAAACCAGGGGTCTTTTCCCGTACTCTCAAATGAGAGCCCGGTCTCTGGTGTAAACGAAACATTTGAAAGATCGGATATTTCTTGATCTTTTTGCATGAATGATGGGAAATCAAGCTTTTCCGGGAAATAAAACGGGTGAGAGAATACCAGGCTTTCAATAACCATCCTGCCAGGTTTATTGAGAGGATCGATACGCAGAGATGTGAATTCCACTGGTGACGGAACTTTTAGCGTATACCTATGAGTACGAGGCTCAATGTTGACGGATACAGAGTTTTTTTCAGTGTATCCCTCCTGGGAGCGAGAACGCCAGTAGATTGTCAAAATACCGGATTGAGCGGAATTGATAGTAAGGGAAACAGTCGTTTTCTCTGTCTGACAGAAGAGATAATAGTTAAAAAGAAAAAAGAGTACGGTGAGCACAAACCAGCCTCCGCACTCCCAAACAAGGCCTCGTGAAACCAGCCTCTTACTTATCCGAGATACCGACTCCACTCAGATGACTGCATTATTGTTGTAAATATTCGCCCGCAGTCCGACATCTATCTTGCGCAGGGCATCCTGTACTTGTAGCACCCTCTGATCGGCAACACCGACGAAGTTATAGGACAGAACGGTTTCTCCGTTGTTTTCAACAAGACTGTCCAGGCGCTTTTTCTGAATATGCTCATCAACAATAGCCAGTATCGTGTTACTATCCTGAGCATAGATTTTTGTAGGCATGGAGATGATGAGCATACCATCGTTCTGGCGAAGATCCAGGAATCTCTTGCCGAAATGCAGCCCTAGAAGTGCAACAAAGGAAGTAATGAGAATAACCGCGAGAAACAGGAGATTGAATGTCGCACAGCACAATGATGTGGCAACCACCAGCATTATAAAGCCGATCTCCTCCGGCTCTTTGATCGGAGTACGAAAGCGGACGATTGACAAGGCACCGAGCAACCCCAGAGAAAGCGGCAGAGAAAACTGGATGGTGATGAAGATGGCGGTGATTGAGATCCCGAGCAGAGGAAATGCCCGGTAGATCAAGCTTCCAGTAGATCGCGATTTAAAAAAGCGCACATACAATAAAGCAACGACAAATGATGTAAAAAGAGAAATCCCCATGACTCCCATAAAGGGGAAGAAGCCTATCTGATCCATTGTCTTGCTGCCGAACCCGGACAACATTTTCAGCCACTCTTGCGTATTATTTTCCATTATCTTTGAACAGTCTAAAATTGAATATTGGTGACATGCTGGTAACAGGCACTGAACTTTGAAAATGATCCCCTTCTGCAACCAAAGGCCATCAACTGGTGCAGCCAATCCGGCAAGACCCCGCTTTTCCCCTTGAACTCAAAGACTGCCTGTTTCAAAGGATGCGAGCGAAGTGTCTTGACCATTGTTCGATTACATCGTGAAACATGGATGTCAGAATCGACACATAACCGGGACCCGGTTATGGGATCAACAAATCGTAATCGTGTATAGTTAATCTGAAGAGCAGGATACAATGTCCCGGCAAAAAGTATCCCATATGGTAACAAGAGCTCGGGAACATGCAAAAAAGCCGGATCTGTCAGGGATGTACCGGCAATCCATTGACTATCAATTCCCGTTTCAACCCTGATTTTCTGGCGGGCACTGCCGGTCTTGAATTTCGCTTCGAGGAAATTCTTCGGCAAGAGGGTTCCGGTAACACGATCAGAGTACCATCGCAGACGAATCTTTGTCTTCAAATAATCACTATTGATCTTTTCACCGAGAAAAGACCAATCGCGGGTGTCATAATAAATACTGGATATTATCCCTTCAGGATACTCAGGGTCGAGAATACATCTGTTTTGCAACCAGAATACGAGTTTTCGAGCAAGACAGTTGTCAAACACAAATTTTAATTCTTGCTCTCCGATCTGCTGCTCCATCGCCTCCTGTCCGCCTTAGTCACAAAGATTGAATCAAATCAGATTTTTTTCCAAATAAAATCCAATATACCACGATCGATTGCGCTTATACCACGATCAATTCCGTTTGAAAATATTAAACACAGCCGATAATCACCTCAACATCTCCTCCATTCAGTTCTGATCATCCTCCCCAATTTGCCCTTGACTCTCTCTAGTTTTTTGAATATCGTTCTATTAATGGAGATTAATTATACATGATTGACGAAATTGACATTGAAATACTGAACATAATCCAGAACAACGGCAAAATCCCTAATGCTGAACTAGCTCGACAGCTCAATATGGCCCCATCGGGTGTCTTGGAGCGGGTCAAAAAGCTGGAAAAAGAGGGGGTTATCCTGGGTTATGAGGTCCGCCTGAATCCCAAGGCAATCGGCCTCTCACTCACCGTTTTCATGCATCTCAAAACCGCCGATGCCGTAGGCGTCACCACCATCGGCAAGGAGATCGCCGGGATTCCGGCGGTCCAGGAGGTGCACTGGATT
>JAUYSF010000256.1 GCA_030696435.1 Desulfoprunum sp.
GAGGGTGAGGGCTTGGCGAAAATGGCAGCCGACGTCCAGGCAGTTGCCGGTCGGATCAATGACGATAAGAAAGTCTCGGGACAGGCTGAGCAGATTTGTGAGCATGGCAAGTGCTTGTCCTTCTTGGTCTAGTCAAACGGATCGAACTTTTTACGACGCCATCTATGGCTTTCGTGGCAGCTTTTTACGAATTTATCAATAGTCGCTATCGCCGGTTCGGCCGGCCTTGGCCGGAGATCTATTTCTCAGCCGGCAGGAAGGGTACGATATCTTTCTCGTAGCGGGTCTTGACCTTGAAACCGCCATCGGTCAGGGCCTTGATGGCCTTGTCTCCATCGATCCCTGCCACCCGCATGACCAGTTGGCTGACGCCGCGATAGTTTTTTTCCGGCCAGCAAAACAGACTCTGGATATTGATACCCTCTTTTTTGAGCAGCCCCGAGACCTCGGCCAGCGCCCCAATACTGTCGCCCACGAAGATACCGAGACGGACGCTGTCATCGCTGATACCGATGGCCTCAAGCAGCACGGCCATGACATCGGTGCTGGTGATGATGCCCACCAGATCTTCCCCTTCCATGACCGGCAGTGAGCTGATATCCTGGGTCTGCATAATATAGGCGGCGCGCTCGATGGTGGTGTCCGGCGAGACGGTGACCACGGCCTTGGTCATGATCATCTTGACCGAAACCTTCTGCAGCAGATAGTTCAATTCATGGACGCTCAGCGAGGTGGCCGGCGAGGCCCAGTTCTGCTTGAGGTCACGGTCAGAGACAATTCCCACCAGTTTTTTGTGTTTATCCACCACCAGTAGGTGATCGATCTTCTTCTCTTCGATGAGATCCCGGGCGTCGACAAGGGATGTTTCCGGAGCGACCGTGATCAGGTCAGTGCGCATAATTCTACCGATATACATACGTTACCTCCATGAAAATGTGTTTTGAGTTTTCGTGTGAACTGCTGCATTATGCTAGCAAATATACCATAAAACCGGTGATTGCCTCTTGATATAATACAGGACAGCCGGAAAAGATGATCGTCTCCTCCTTCCTGGTTTCCACCGTGTGCGTCGGCTCTTTGGCGGCTAAAAAAGGCTTGCCTC
This sequence comes from Desulfoprunum sp., assembly GCA_030696435.1. Classification (GTDB taxonomy): domain Bacteria; phylum Desulfobacterota; class Desulfobulbia; order Desulfobulbales; family Desulfocapsaceae; genus Desulfoprunum. The sequence continues at coordinate 1,103 of JAUYSF010000256.1, forward strand.
GGGTGAGAGTTTCAGAGTAACTTGCTCTGTCATTTCACCGTGTGCAGCCGTACTTTTCAGGTACGGCGGTTTTCCCGTGCGTCCCGTTGGACGCCCAATGCTGCGATCAGGAGATACTGTGACGAACACGAGCGACAACGCACTCTGGATGTCCGGCAACGAGGCCATTGCCCTCGGTGCCTTCGAGGCGGGGGTAAAGGTGGCCTCGGGCTATCCCGGCACACCTTCCACCGAGATCATGGAGAACCTTTCGACCTATGAGGGCGTCTATACCGAATGGGCCCCCAACGAGAAGGTCGGTCTTGAGGTGGCCATCGGCGCCTGTTTTGCCGGGGTTAGGGCCCTGGCCACTATGAAACACGTTGGGGTCAACGTCGCCGCCGATCCTTTGTTCACCGCCTCCTACACCGGGGTTTGCGGCGGGCTGGTGCTGGTGAGCGCCGATGATCCCGAGATGCACTCATCCCAGAACGAGCAGGACAACCGCAACTACGCCTTTGCCGCCAAGCTGCCGATGTTCGAACCCTCGGATCCGATGGAGGCCAAGGAGATGTTGAAGACGGCCTTCGAGTTGAGCGAAGAACTCGATACCCCGGTGATGCTGCGGATTACCACCCGGGTTGCCCATGTCAAAGGGGTGGTGAGCCGTGGTGAAAAGACCGTTTCCCATGCCAGCTGCGGGATTTCGAAGGTGCCCTCCAAACTCGTCATGCTGCCGAGCATCGCCAGAAAGCGCCGCGAGGTGGTGGAAGAGCGCATGGCCAAATGCCGGGAGTTGGTCGAGACAGCCGCCTTCAACAGGGTCGATGCCGGTGATACGAAACGGGGATTCATTACCTCGGGTGTGTCCTATCTCTACGTCAAGGAGGCCTTCCCCGAGGCCACGGTCCTCAAGCTTGGCATGTGCTGGCCGTTGCCCGAGAGGATGATCCGGGCCTTTGCCGCCGCAGTCGATGAGCTCTACATCATCGAAGAACTCGATCCCTTTCTCGAAACCCACATCAAGGCCATGGGCATTTCCTGCCACGGCAAGGATCTCATTCCCACAATGGGCGAGCTCAATACAGCCATTGTCCGCCAGGCCATCGAGCCGGGTTCGGCAAAAGAGCTCTTTGCACCGGTCGAACTACCGCCGCGGCCACCGAACATGTGTGCCGGCTGTCCGCACCGGGGCATCTTCTTCAACCTGTCACGGATGAAGGTCTTTGTCTCGGGCGATATCGGCTGCTATACCCTCGGTTTTCTGCCGCCCCTTTCGGCCATGGATGCCTGTGTCTGCATGGGGGCCTCGGTACCCATGGCCCACGGTATGGCCAAGGCGCTGGGCGCCGATGCCCATAATAAGATCGTCTCGGTCATTGGCGATTCGACCTTCGTCCATTCCGGCATCACCGGCCTGATCAACACGGTCTATAACAATTCCGCCTCGACCCTGATCATCCTTGATAACCGGATTACGGCGATGACCGGCCAGCAGCAGAATCCCGCTTCCGGCATGACCATCAAGGGCGAACCGGCCCATGCCCTTGATATCGAGGCCCTCTGTCGGGCGGTCGGAGTCAAGCATGTCTATGTGATCAATCCGCACGACGTGGTCGAGACCCGCCGGGTTCTGAAAGAGGCGGTGGAGCTGACCGAGGCCTCGGTTGTGATCTCGCGGGCCCCTTGTGTCCTGCTGCCGGAGATGAAACTGCGCAAGCCGGTGTCCTATTTCACCAATCAGGACAACTGCGTGGGCTGCATGTCCTGCATTCGCCTGGGCTGCCCGGCCATCAGCTGGACAACTTTTGCAGAAGGTGAGGCGGAGCGGCGGGGCTACAAGAAGACCCAGAAGGGCATCTCGAAGATCGACGAGATCGTCTGCAATGATTGCGGCCAGTGCGCCTCGCTGTGCAAGTTTAAGGCGATCACCAGGAAGGAGGAATAGAATATGGAATCAACGGGAAATATCCTTTTTTCGGGGGTTGGCGGCCAGGGCATCCTCTTGGCCAGCGAGATTACGGCCTACAGTCTGCTGCAGGCCGGCTACGATGCCAAGAAGAGTGAAGTGCACGGCATGGCCCAGCGCGGTGGCTCGGTCACCGCCCAGCTGCGCTACGGCAAAAAGGTCTGGTCACCACTGATCGAACCGGGTTGCGCCGATATCCAGGTGGCCTTTGAGATGATGGAGGCGGTGCGTTACATCACCTCGTTGCACAAGGGCAGTACGGTGATCGTCAACACCCAGCGCATCCTGCCGCCGGCGGTGGCCACCGGCCAGACCGCCTATCCGGAGAGAATCCTCGATCAACTCACCGCTCTCGGTGTGCGGGTGGTGCAGGTCGATGCTTTCGATCTCGCCTGTGAGGTCGGAGAGGGGCGGACGGCCAACGTGGTCATGGTCGGGGCCCTGTCGGTCTTTCTGCCGGTAGCGGCCTCGATTTATGAAGAGGTGATTGCCACCCGGGTACCCCAGAGATTTCGTGAAGTGAACCTGAAAGCGTTCCAGGCCGGCAGAAAGGCCGGAACCAAGGAAGTGTGAAGAGCGATGACGACATTATATTGGGAAGAAGAGATGGAGACCCTGCCGCGGGTAGGGCTCGAATCCATCCAGCTCCGGCGCCTGCGCAAGTTGGTGGCGCGGGTCTACAAAACGGTTGAACCCTATCGGCGCAAGATGGATGCAGCGGGGATTAAACCCGAAGATATTCAAACACTTGCCGACCTGCAGAAACTGCCATTCACCTATAAGGATGATCTGCGCGATAACTACCCTTTTGGCCTGTTCACCGTGCCGATGGAGGATGTGGTGCGGATTCATGCCTCGTCGGGCACCACCGGCAAGCCGACGGTTGTCGGCTATACCAAAAAAGATATCGACACCTGGGCGAATCTCATGGCCAGGGCCCTGAGCTGCGCTGGTGCCCACAAGGGTGACATGGTCCATAATGCCTATGGCTACGGCCTGTTCACCGGCGGACTCGGGGCCCATTACGGGGCCGAACGCCTCGGGGCGGCGGTTATCCCGGTATCCGGCGGCAATACCAAGCGCCAGATCACCATTATGCAGGATTTCGGTTCCACCGTGCTGCTCTCCACCCCTTCCTATGCCCTCAATCTTGCTGATGCTATGGAGGCGATGGGTGTTGATCCGGCCAGTCTGTCTCTGCGGGTCGGCATCTTCGGGGCCGAGCCCTGGAGTGAGAGTATGCGCGAAGAGGTGGAGAAAAAACTCAACATCAAGGCGGTGGATATCTACGGACTGTCCGAGGTGATCGGCCCCGGCGTCGCCATGGAATGTCTGCAGACCTTGGGTGGCATGCATATCTTTGAGGATCATTTCCTGGCGGAGATTATCGATCCCGAGACCGGCGAGGTTTTACCTCCCGGCGAGAAGGGCGAGCTGGTCTTCACGACGCTGACCAAGGAGGCCTTCCCGGTCATCCGCTACCGCACTAAAGACATCTCGCGGCTGTTCTATGAGCCCTGTGCCTGTGGCAGGACCCTGGTGCGCATGGAGAAGGTCACCGGCCGCACCGACGATATGCTGATTATCCGCGGGGTCAATGTCTTCCCTTCCCAGATCGAGCATGTCCTGGTCGGCATTGAAGGTGTCGAGCCCCACTATCAGATCGTGGTCGAGCGCGAGGGCAATCTCGATACCATGCAGGTGCGGGTCGAGGTGAGCGAGGAAATTTTCTCCGATGAGATCCGGGTTTTGGAGAACCTTGCCAGGAAAATTCAGGTGGAGATCAAGGATCTGCTCGGAGTGACCTGCTCGGTGAAACTGGTGGAGCCGAAGACGATCCAGCGCAGCGAGGGTAAGGCCCAGCGCGTTATTGACAATCGTAAAATTTAACTGCAGGAGGACGGCATGCGTGTAGAGCAGATTGCAGTTTTTTTAGAGAATAAATCCGGCAGACTGGCTGAAATCACCGCGATTCTGGCTGACAACGGCATCAATATCAGGGCCCTTTCCGTGGCCGATACCGCTGATTTCGGCATCCTCAGACTGATCGTCGATAAGGTCGAACTGGCCAAGACGGTCTTGAAGGAGAACGGCTTTACGGTCGGCAAGACCAACGTCCTGGCGGTTGAGGTGGCTGATCGTACCGGTGGTTTGGCGGCGGTCTTGAAATGCATCGAAGTGGCCGGTCTCAACGTCGAATATATGTACGCCTTTGTCAATAAAACAGGGCAGAACGCCGTACTGATCTTCCGTTTTGAGGAGATGGATAAGGCCATCGAATCTCTGCAGAAGGGCGGGTTCACCATCCTCAGTGGTGAGCAGATTTGTGCATTATAGTCCTTTGCAACGGGATGGGGATCATGGTAGGTGTCTCAGTGTAGCTGTTTGTTGGGATAAATAATCCAAATCGGGATCGCTATCGAAATCGAAACGCCATGACTCTCGGACACGAAAAATTAGATGTTTACCATCTTTCGATTGGCTATGTTGCTTGGGTTTATGAAAAATCCGATGGCCTCACCGGAACCCATCGGCATGCCCGAGACCAATGGCTTCGGGCCAGTCAATCGATTCCGTTGAACATCGCCGAAGGCAACGGGAAGACAGGAGAAGCGGATCGAAGAAGGTATTTTGAGATTGCGCGCGGGTCGGCGCTGGAGTGTGCCGCAATTCAAGACGTTCTGGTGGTTGGGAAGGCTCTCGATGGCGAAGATAGCCTCAAGCGGAAACAGGAATTGGATCGGATGGCTGCGATGCTCAGTCGCTTAGGCGGGAGAGGCTATTGCGTCCGGGAAAATACCGAGTCATACGGAAACGCAGTATTCGATCCCGATAGCGATTTCGATCCCGATGAAATCAAATCCCAGTTGGGACAATCGGAACAATAATTCAACCAAGCACTAACACAAAACGGAGGAGAGTACATGAAAGGATTGATGCGCAAAAGTCTGTGTGCGGCGGCAGCCGCCTGTCTGTTGATGTCCACCTCGGCCTGGGCCAAGACCATCAAGGTCGGGGCTGTTCTGGCCGTTACCGGTCCCGCCTCGTTTCTCGGCGGCCCGGAGGCCCGAACCCTGGAGATGCTGGTGCAAGAGGCCAACGCCAAGGGCGGCATCAACGGCAACAAGATTGAATTGCTCATAAAAGATACCGCCGGCAACCCGGAAAAGGCCATATCTTTTGCCAAGCAGCTGCTCGAAGAAGAGCAGGTCGTGGCGGTTCTCGGACCGTCCAGTTCAGGCGAGACCATGGCCCTGAAAAAGATCTTTGAAGACGCCAAGACCCCGCTGATCTCCTGTGCCGCAGCAGAAGTAATCGTCAATCCGGTGGCCTCCTGGGTCTTCAAGACCCCCCAGAATGATTCGTTCGCCGCTAAGAAGATCTTCATGGAGATGAACAAGCTGGGCATTGCCAAGATCGCCGTGCTGGTTGACAACTCAGGGTTTGGCAAGGCCGGCAAGGAGCAGATCCTGAAGATCGCCCCCGAATACAAGATCGAGGTGGTCGAGGCCGAGGTCTATGACGCAAAAGCTACCGATCTCTCTGCCGTGGTGGCCAAGATCAAGGCCAATGCCGCCGTGCAGGGCGTGATCAATTGGTCTATCGTCCCGGCTCAGGCCATTGTTGTCAAAAATATCCGTCAGGCCGGCTGGAAGGTACCGATCTTCCAGAGCCATGGTTTTGGCAATATCAAATATGTCCAAGCCGCCGGTACGGCAGCCGAGGGGGTCATCTTTCCGGCCGGCCGCCTGCTGATGGCCAATCTTCTGCCGGACGGACATCCGCAGAAGGCCCTGCTCGTCAAGTATGTCAAGGATTACGAGAGCAAATACAAAGAAACCGCCTCCACTTTCGGCGGCCATGGCTATGATGCCTTTCTGATCCTGTCCAAAGCCATTGAAGCAGCCGGTCCTGATAAGGATAAAATCCGTGCGGCTATTGAAAATCTCAAAGATCTGCCGGGAACTGGCGGTATCTATAATTTTTCCGCCGCTGACCACAACGGTCTCACGATGGATGCCTTTGAGATGATGACCGTCAAGGACGGCAAATTCGTGCCCTACAAGGGAAAATAAAGGTCGATTTCAGGCCGGGGCGGTAATCGTCCCGGCCTTTTTTGCCGGAGCATATCGCGCATTCTCTGCAGTAGCTTTTTATGACACTCGAGCTTTTCATTCAGTATCTGGCGGCCGGCATCACCTACGGCAGCATTTATGCCATTGTCGCCATCGGCTTCAATATCATTTATAACACCACCGGCATCATCAATTTCGCCCAGGGCGAGTTTGTCATGTTGGGCGGCATGCTGTCCATCACCCTACTTGATTTCCTGCCCCTGCCCCTGGCGATAGCTCTGGCAGTCGCGTTGACCATGTGTATCGGGGCGGCCATTGAAATAGTCTTCATCCGCTGGCTAAAGAACCCCGGCGTCCTGCGGATGATCATCATCACCATAGGTCTCTCCATCCTCATCCGTGAAGCTGCTCTGCATATCTGGGGTGATAATGTCCGGGCGCTGCCCTATTTTATCGGTAATGAGATCACCAGCATCCCGGTATTGGGGGCCAGGATCTCGCCCCAGGTCCTCTGGGTGATCGCGACCTGCGGCCTGATGGTCATTTGCCTGAGCCTGTTTTTCAAGGCGACTTCGGTCGGTCGGGAGATGCGGGCCTGCGCTGCCAACCGCACGGCCGCCATCCTCTGCGGCATAGACACCAAGAACATGGTGACATTTTCCTTTATCCTGAGCGCCGGCATCGGTGCCCTGGCAGGGGCCGTGATGTCACCGATCACCTATACCCAGTATGATATTGGTACTGGGCTGGCCATCAAGGGCTTTACGGTGGCGATTCTCGGCGGGCTCGGTAATTCTCCGGGTGCGGTGGCTGCGGGCCTTCTGCTCGGCATTATTGAGGCCTTTTCGGTATCGATTGTGCCCCTGGCCTTTCAGGATGCCATCGCCATTGCCATACTACTGGTTATCCTTTTTGTCAGACCACATGGTCTTTTCGGCTCCAGCACGACCGCCGGCCTGAAGGAGTATTAGAGACCATGCGCAATACCCTGGTGCTTCTGCCGCTCGTGGCGCTCATCATCCTGGTTCAGATCCTGGCCGGGTGGACGGACAGTGTATTCTATCTGACCCAGTTAACCATGTCGGCCTATTACGCCCTGCTGATCATCGGTCTTTGTGTCGTCATGGGCTATGCGGGCCAGATTTCTCTTGGTCATGCCGGCTTTTTTGCCATCGGCGGCTATCTCTCGGCGGCCCTGACCACCCGCAATCTTGTACCCTACCATGACAACCTGCTGGTGAAGATCCTTGATTCCGCTGGATTTCTCCTGGCCAGTCAGGATGTCTACGGCGAGCCTCTGCTGGTGGTGACACCGTGGGCAGCCTGCATCGCGGCCATCCTCACGGCAACGCTCATCGCCTTTGTCATCGGCATACCGGTGTTGAAACTTAAAGGCCATTACCTGGCCATGGCGACCCTGGGCTTTGGCATCATCATCTTCCGGGTGGTCCTGGCAAGCGCCTATTTCGGCGAGGCCGACGGAATCTCCGGGGTCCCCGGTTTCACCTTGCTGCCAGGGCTCACGGTCAGCGGCGACTTCCAGAGCCGGGCTCAGAATTACTACATTGCCTGGGCCGCACTCCTGATCGGCATGCTGCTCTTACGCCATCTCATCGATTCACGGGTCGGCAGGGCGCTCAGGGCCATCCACAGTTCGCCCGAGGCCGCCGATTCGATGGGGGTGGACACGGCCCGTTTCAAGCTCTATACCTTTGTCCTCTCGGCCATTTTTGCGGCTCTGGCGGGGGTCCTGCTCACCCATTATAACGGTGGTATCGGTCCGTCCGAGGCAAGCGTGATGAAATCGGTACGCTATGTCGCCATCGTGGCGGTGGGCGGTATGGCCAATCTCTGGGGGGCGCTGATTATGGGGGTTGTCCTGAATTTCCTCTCCCTGCGCGGGGTTTTTGGCTCTTATGACGATGCGGTGTTCGGCCTGATCCTGGTCCTCATCATGCTCTTTGCCCCGAATGGTATCCTGAGTCTGCACTTCGGTCTACTGCGGCAACGGATCATGATGTTCTGCCGGAAAGGCCCGGCCGAGGAGGCAAAGTAGAAGATGGCCTTGTTGCGGGTGGAACAGCTGAGTAAGAAATTCGGTGGCCTGCAGGCGGTGGACAGTGTCTCGTTTGCCCTGCAGGAGGGTTCGATCAAGGCGGTCATCGGCCCGAATGGCGCCGGCAAGACCACACTGTTCAACCTGATCTCAGGCACCTTGCCGGTCTCGTCAGGTGAGGTCCGCTTTAGGGGCCATGCCATTCAGGGCCTGCGACCGTATCAGGTGGCCCGCCTGGGGATTGCCAGGACCTTCCAGAATATCAAGATGTTTGCCGGTATGACGGCCCTAGAAAACGTCATGGTCGGCAGACATGTGCAGAGCAAGGCCGGATTTCTGGCCTCGATGTTCCGTCTACCTGGTTCGCGCAGCGAAGAACGGCAAATCCGCCTGAAATCACTGGAACTCCTCGATCTGCTCGGAATCGCCGACCATGCCGAGACCGAGGCAACGAGCCTGGCCTTTGGCCAGCAGCGGGCCGTCGAGCTGGCCAGGGCCCTGGCCTTGGAGCCGACCCTGCTCCTCCTCGATGAACCGGCGGCCGGACTCAATATCTATGAAACGGCCGAGATCGGCAGACTGATCACCAAGATCAGAGACATGGGTATCACGGTCCTGCTGGTCGAACACGATATGTCGCTCGTCATGGATATCTCAGACGAAATTGTGGTCCTCAGTTTCGGCCAGAAGATCGCCGAAGACGTCCCGACCAAGATTCAACGCAATCCGGAAGTGATCAAGATCTATCTCGGTGAAGAAACGGCTGGGCAGGTGTAAGAGAGAAAATGCTGAGAATACGAAACCTTGAAGCCGGATATGGCAAACTGCGGGTCTTAAAGAACATCTCGATGCATGTCAATGCCGGTGAGATCGTCACCATCATCGGGGCCAACGGGGCAGGCAAAACGACCCTGCTTGCCACCATCGCAGGTCTTATCAGGGCCAGCTCCGGGGCAGTCCGCTTTCAGGAGCAGGAGATTTCCCGGCTGGCGGCCTCGAAGATACCGGGCCTTGGCTGTGTCATGGTGCCGGAGGGCAGGCAGGTCTTTGCCACGATGACTGTTGAGGAGAACCTCATCCTCGGGGGGCACGTCCGCCAGAATGAAGGGAAAAAGCGCCTCCTGGCCCTGCTTGACTATCAGTATGAGCTCTTCCCGGTTCTAAAGGAGCGCAAAGACCAGTTCGCCGGTACTCTCTCCGGCGGTGAACAACAGATGCTGGCCATGGGCCGGGCGTTGATGTCGAAGCCATCACTCGTTATGATGGATGAACCGTCGACCGGCCTGGCCCCGCTCATCGTCCGGGACATTTTTAGAATCATTGTCCGATTACGTGAGGAGGGCAATACCGTTCTCCTGGTTGAACAAAACGCCCGGGCTGCTCTCTCCATCGCCGACCGGGGCTATGTCCTTGAGACCGGCAAGGT
>JAUYSF010000331.1 GCA_030696435.1 Desulfoprunum sp.
CAAACGTTCCGCCATGTGAGAAACGGCATGAAAAGGAGAGGAAGATGCCTTAAGAAAAGAGAAAAGGCTATGGTTGAAGGCATTTTCGTTCATGTATCACCGGATCTCGAATGAAAGAGGAAACAGATGAGGTATTGAGCCAATATACTGATTCAAATCTGAGTTTTAGCCAAGTGGGGTAAAGCGTTGATAGGCGGCGATCATTGTTTTCCGGGTGCTCTCGTGCGTTGGCAGACCTGAGGAGTGAGCGTTGGCAGCAGGAAGAGAAGGGGAGTCTTTTGTGTTTCGGGCCGAAATATCCGAAGTTACCAGATCGGAAAGTTCCGTCTGGAGTTCTGCGGCCTTCTCCTGCCGGGCTTGTGACTCCTTGGCTGAGGCCTGGGACGCAATCTGACGGTCGGCCCCAGAGGGATCAGCCGGTGCCAGAGCGGCCCGGCGTATTGTCTGCATTTTTTGAATCGTTGCCTCTGGAGTGGATTCACTGCTGATATCTATGGGCACCTCACCCCCAACCGCATAGCTGTTCCCGTCTGGTCCTCTTTCGAGGGTATAGGAGGCACCACCTTTGGCATGCTGGCCGGCAACGGAAAGATGAGCCTGCTCGTGGGCCCTGACTTCTCTATCCCGGCTCTTGAGTTGTGATAGTTGTTTGAGTTCTTCAGCAGTGAGGGCGGATTTTGTATCTTCTGCGGTCTGCCCGGGAGAAACCTCGCCTTTTTGTTTTTTGCTGCTTTCCCTGCTTGCTTCCAATCCCTCAATTGAGAGGTCGATACGATCCTGGCTGGTTTGCGGGAAATCTTGCGACGGATTGTTCTGTCTTGACGCTGGAGCAGGCTTCTGCTCGCTGGAAGGAATCGGTGCCACTGCCGAAAAGGCAGTATGTAAAGAAGAGATGTGCATCATAAGCGGGGGCCATCCGATAAAAAACCATTATTTTTTCTTCCAGTATAGTGCATCTGAGAGCAAATGGCAAATTCAGCCTTCGGCAGTAAGTGCGACCTTTAATTAACTTCGAAGCTACAAATGGTTTGTGATACCGATGGCATAATCGTCGATAGCTGCAGACATCAAACAACGAGTGATGTCTGCAGATGCTGTTTCTTATCTCTCAAAAAGATTGCCCAATCCTCCAAGAATGGAGCCCTCACCGCTGGTCGAGAATCCGGCATTGTTCTGGGGCGCAGATTCATGGATCCGTCCGGCCAGTCGTGAAAATGGCAGGGATTGCAGCCAGACATGGCCAGGTCCCCGAAGGGTTGCAAAGAAGAAGCCTTCACCGCCAAAGAGGGCCGACTTCACCCCGCCGACAAATTCAATGTCATAATGGACGGTCTGGGTGAGAGCAACCAGGCAACCGGTATCGACGCGCAACATCTCGCCGGCCTGCAGTTCTTTTTCGAGAATCGTGCCACCGGCATGGATGAAGACCAGGCCATCACCTTCAAGTTTTTGCATGATGAAGCCTTCACCGCCAAAGAGGGCAACTCCGATCTTTTTCTGGAACTCGATGCCAATCGCTACCCCTTTTGCAGCACAAAGAAAGGCTGATTTTTGGCACACCAGCTTACCGCTGTATTTTTTCAGATCGAGAGGAATTATTTTCCCGGGGTAGGGTGCAGCAAAGGCCACTTTGCCTTTGCCCTGACCGGTATGCGTAAAGATTGTCGTAAAGAGGCTTTCACCGGTGATCAGGCGTTTTCCGGCACCCAGCATTTTATCCATCATACCACCACCGGCTGATGAGGCGCTGCCGTCACCAAAGACGGTTTCCATTTTGATGGAATCGGTCATATACATCATCGAACCGGCCTCGGCGACCGTGCTTTCCTGGCTGTCGAGTTCAATTTCTACGAACTGCATCTCATTGCCGAAAACCGTGTAATCGATTTCGTGGGCAACAGAACTACCGGTCTGGGGAGGAGGTGTCGAGGCGGCGGCCGATGTGGCAAGGAGTTCGGGAACCTGGGCGATAGTGCGCCAGTTGTCAAAGCCCTGCCGCCAGACCAGGGTCTCCTGTGAGTAGGTGCCGCTTGCAAGAGATTGCTGGATGTGGGCCTGCGAGAAAGGGCCCTGCTGTTGACCGTTGATTGCAATATACCAAGTGTCCATAGTTCTCTTCCCTTGTATAAAAATTTAAATTATCCGAGCAACTTACTGGGCTGGTTCCTGAGGATATTTCTCTTTGAGCGCATAGAGCTCGTCGAGATAGGCTTCCTTCATCTTGAGTTGATTGCCGGTGTTTTCAAGTTCGTCAATCAAAGCGCTTATGGCTGGTCTGATATCTATTCCATCACTGTTGGTGCCTTCGCGGTTTGCCCGATCAATGAGCAGGATGGAGTAATAACTAACAGGCAAACGAGACATGGAATTCCGCCTGAAGAGATAGAGCCGACCTCCCATAGTGTTAAGGAAAAAACCTGCATAATTGTAGAGCGCTTTACCGGGAATATCAAGTGCCAGGCCGGTATTCAGACATTCCGGTTCGTTTGAGAGGGCATAAAAAACGGCGAGGATTTCCTCAAAGGAATCCTTCTCCTGATCGAGGATACCTTTGAGGATCAGAATATTCTGTTTACCGATAACCCGAAAAAAATGGGCGGTATTCTTCAGGATGGTGAAGAGATCATCGGTCTCCCGTGTGATGATCGGCGGATTCTGAGCGAGTTTTATGATGAGCTGAGTGAAGTATTCCTTGCTCGGTTGGGGGAGTTTGTATGCCAGTATATAAGGCTGTTTATCAAGATGGGAAAAGAATTTCTCGATTCTACCACACTCTGTTTTACAGTCGCCACCTGCTTGTTGGCCATCATTTTTGAGACTATCCTGTGTATCTTTAATCTCTGTCGTTTGGTTAACTTTTACAGTAGAAGTCTCATCCTTAACCGCGTCCTGATTATTTGTACTATTATGCAGCCCAGTTGTCTCATTAACTGCGGTTTTTTCAGCAACTGTTTCGGTGCCGGGACCTTTCTTCGTATGTAAAAGAGATTCCAGCGACAGATGCGGATCTTTCAGGTACCAGAAGGCGAGGCCCCCTGCAGCAATAATCAGCACGAGGGTGATCAGTAAGGTCTTGGAACTCGAACGTCTCTTCAGGCGTGATCGCGGTATCTGATGTGGTTCATGTTCATCCATAGTGGGTCTCTTATGGTGTGGAGATAGAGGAGGGGGTGCTCTTGGGGATACCCAATTGTATTTACTTGCAGAAGAACAAAAATATACCCCATTCCCTGGCTAATGTCACTGATGAATTGCTCCTGCCTGCGGGGATCGAGAGCTGTCACATAATGAAAGCCCTGTTCTCTCTATCATCTGACAAATGCTGCGGAGGCACTTTTTCTGCTTGACTCACATGGTCGAAAACACTATTCTGATGAGCTAATTTTCGGAGTACAAGATTGATGTTGTAAACGGCTTTCTTAAGAGTTAACCATTTTAAATCATAAATCTTTATGGAGGAATCACGATGACTATTTGTGTAGTTGGACATTCTAACCCGGATACCGATTCTGTAATGTCTTCGATCGCCCTTGCGGCTCTTTTAAACGCTCAGGGACAGTCTGCTAAAGCCTGCATGCAGAACACTGTTGAAGCGCTTAACCCGGAATCCAAGATGCTCCTTGAGCGTTTTGGCCTGACAGCTCCGGAACTCCTGACTGATGCAGCCGGCAAAGAGATAGCCCTGGTTGATTTCAGCGACCTCGCTCAGGGCCCGGCAAATCTTGCTTCTGCAACAGTTGTGACCATTGTTGATCATCACAAGATTGGTGATGTGACCACCAACAATCCGATCCTGTTCAGGGCAGAGCCTGTTGGTTGCACCGGTACCGTACTGAACAAGATGTTTAAAGATGCCGGAGTTGCCATTCCCAAAAATATCGCTTGTGGAATGCTCGCTGCCATTCTTAGTGATACCGTCAATTTCAAATCCCCGACCTGTACCCCTGATGACAAGGCCGCTGTTGCCGATCTGAAGAAAGTCGCTGACGTTGCCAATACCGATGAACTGTTCATGGATATGTTGAAAGCCAAATCTTCAGTCGCCGGCGTGCCGATCAAGGATCTGCTCTTCCGTGACTTCAAAGATTTCGATATGAAGGGTAACAAGGTTGGCGTTGGCCAGCTTGAACTTGCCACTGTTGATCAGGTTGCTGAAATCCGAGATGACCTCATCAAGGCCATGGCTGAAGTCAAGGCAGATGGTCGTCACTCAGTGCTTCTCATGCTGACTGATGTTGTGAAAGAAGGTACTGATCTGGTTGTTATTTCTGATGATCCTGCTCTTATCGAGAAGGCCTTTAACGGCAAACTGAAGGGTACTTCCATGTGGGTTGACGGTATGATGAGCCGTAAAAAACAGACCATTCCTAATCTGCAGAAGGCTTTCGGTTGCTGATCTCTTAGGAAAAATGTTGAGCAAAGAAGCTGTGGTTCGAAAGACTGCAGCTTTCTGAACGTCAAAGCGGATCCGGGGTTTCCCGGATCCGCTTTTTTTATACTGCCCCAAGGTCAGCTTGCCGGGCAACTGACCTTGGGGTTTTGGGTCTTATAGTCAAAACCGGATGAATGATCTTCGGTGTGACAGGTCAGACAGACCTTTTCTTCTACCTTTGTTTGAGTTCGGACATGACCGGGATCGGCGACATGGCCAAATCCCGGACCATGGCAGGATTCACACCCCACCCTTTGCAGCACAGGATCCAGCCCGACAAGATTCTCCTTTATTTTCGGCATGCCCGCTTTGGCTGATTTTCCTGCATGTGTAACATGGCAGGGGAGACAATCGAGATTAAAATTCTGTCTCTGCTGCACAAGGGTCTGATAAGCCTGGGCATGGCCTGTGGCCTTCCAGAACTCCGTCTGAGGTGCATGGCATTCTCCACAGCGGATGAATCCGCTGTATCCTTTTGGTTTGCTGTCTTTTTCCGGCAAATTCTTTTGATTTTGCTGCGGGTTGGTCGTCACCGATTCCTGATTATGGTTATTGATTCGATCTTTGATCTTTCTGACACGGTCGGCAATTTCAGGATCATCGGGAAGTTCTCTTTTAAGGGCTATAAAGGAGTGTTGAAAAGAGCTGGATGTCTCTTTCTTATTTTCAGACAGGGCAATCTGCTGCTTCAACACCTCGATTTTTTCAAGCAGAGTCTGCCTTTCCAATCTGAATTCCTGCAGCTTAGCTGCAACCGTACCTGATGGAGTATTCGATCTTTCGGCCCTTAAAATCTGCCGGTCAAGGACACTGAGCCTGTCATGCAGGAGGAGATTCTCTTGGGCGAAATCCTTGGCCCATGGTCGACGAGGGTGCCAATCGATGTCGAGCATGCCCAGATATTTTCCCTGGCTGTAGGTCTGGGTGATAAGCGTATTGTTGACGACCCGTGGCTGGATGTTGCCTTGGTCCCGGCTGGTCGAAAGGAGGAGATGAACCTGCGGATAATCCCGCATGAGATCGGCATTATCCTGGTCTGAAAGATTGCTGAGTACCACGATGAGGTCGCATGTTTTTTCTAAAACAGCTAACTGCCCGGATAAGGCATTCTGCCAACCGGCAACTGTAATTCCGGGAGGAACTGGGGCTGCGGGGTTGGTGAGGGCGATGATACCGATCGCAAGCTCGGCCCTCTTTATCACGATCGATGGCTTAAAAAGAGGCTTCTTGGCGGTGTCAAGAATATTGGCGGATAACCATGGGAATCCTTTCTTCTCGGCGTCTTGCAAAAATCCAAGGCCTGCTGCCAGGTCCTGAGAACCAACTGCCACTGCATCGTAGGACAAGTGCTGGTAGATATCCATGATACCCGAAGCTTTGATGAGTTCCTGTGGTTCAGAGACAGTGGTTTGCTTGAAAAGAAGGTTGCCGCTATCAAGGATAAGGGCAGGTTTTTTCTGATCAGCTGTGATTGTCTTGATTTGATAGGCTTTTTTGGGCAGACCGCCCATTTGATTAGCGCTTCAGCCGCATGGCTCAAGCTCCCCCAAGACATTGTTGGAAAAGAAAAGCAGAAGTCGGTGATCTGCCATATTTGGGACTGCCTGGGCCAGGCTAGGCATGATGGGCTGCCCCAGGAGAACGAGCAGCATTATCCTGAGAAATATAATTTTTTTATTCATAAAAATTTGTTTTCAATTAAAATAAATGAAATATATCTGGTGCTTAATGTAAAATTTACCGATATGTATATACATGAGAATATACTTTCTTTTAGCGGCTGAGCCAATGGAAATACGCCTGCTGTATATTTGAAAGTCTGGAGGATATGTCTCATCTCCATCGGTTTTTTCTAAAGCATCTGATATCTCTAATTCTTATCGATGGATATAATGCTATCTTATCCTTGAAAGAGCAGAAAGGCGATGATACTATTTAGCCAAAGAGATTCCATGCCGTATGAGTATTTTGCCGGCAGCACCAGGGTGTTTGATCATCAAAAAGACGGTATGTGGTCTTGCTTTCCAGAACAGAGACAACAGGGAAAATGCTTTATCGTAAAATACTTATCGTCGATACTGAAGCCATCACCGCAGACCTGTGCCGGATCACTCTCGGCAAATTGGGACATCAGGTAGTATGCGCTTCAAGTGGAGAACAAGCGATCGAAATCGCCTCGAAAACGCATTTTGATCTCGTTCTCATTGATGGAATGCTGCCCGGTGTAGACAGTGTTGATACTTTTGAGATGCTGAGAATCAAAGATCCCAATATCATTGGTATTCTCATTACTGGTCATGCAAATCTGAAGATGGTTGTCAAGGCCATGAATAATGGATTCACCGGCATCCTTGAAAAACCACTCGATGTCGGGCGACTTGAAAAGGTAATTTCCACAGCCTTTTCGCACTCCGAGTTTCGTGAGGAAAACACCCGACTTCGAACACTCCTGCCTCTCTATCGCTTGGGAGAAAAATTCATGGAGGTGTCAAGTGGCAAAGAAGTTGCCGAAGCACTGGTTGCTGTGGTGAGTAAGGAAATTCCTGTCCTTTTTATCTCAGTGATGCTGTTTGATGAACAGAGCGGACTATTGAAGATCGCGGCCTCCCGTGGGATCAGCGATGAACTCATCCCAAAAATCAGCCTAAGGCCCGGAGAAAAGATTGCAGGCTGGGTATACGAAAACGGCAAACCGGTCATTTTGAACCGCAAGACACAGCATACGTCACCTTTTTCACAACTACTCAGTCGTAAGGATATTGCCGCCGCCATATCGTTTCCTCTGCTCGGCAGGGAGAAGGTTCTCGGTGTTCTCAATATCAGCCAGACCAAACCCGAAATCGAGTATAGCCAGGCCGACCTGGAGATGCTTTCGATCATCTGCAGTCAGGCCGTCATGGCCCTGGAAAACGTTTCTTTTATCCGGGAGCGGGAGGAAAGCGCCAGGGCTAAAGCCCTACTTGAGCAGTATGTATCTCCTGAAGTTGCAAGCCTCCTTCTCAAAAATCAGCAGAATCTGATGAATGTGGGAGCTGTCCAGGAACTTACTGTTCTTTTTGCCGATATCAGGCATTTCACGCTCCTCGTTCAGCATCTGCCGCCAGAAGAACTGCGAGATTTTCTCAATAGTTTTTTTGATTTTTTTACACGAGAAATTTTTGCCTGCCAGGGGACGCTGGATAAATTCATGGGGGATGCGGCCCTGGTAATTTTCGGCGCACCTCTGGAAATAGAGGAGCCGAGCGTAGCTGCCGTCACGGCCGCAGCCCATATCCTCAGACAATTTGAGGATCTCAGGCGAGAATGGGCAGGCAAATCGGATCTGTTTAACCAGATTGGCCTTGGGATAGGTCTCAGCAGAGGAAGGATGTTTCTTGGAAATGTCGGGTCCGCTCGCCGTCTCGACTATACAGTTATCGGCACCGATGTGAACATTGCCCAGCGGCTCGCCTCGGATACCGATGCAGGCCAGATACTCATGACTGAATCGGTGAAGGTCGATATCGGCGATGCTTTCGCAGTAAGGGAAGAAAAAAGCAGGATTCTGCGTGGCTTGGAAAAAGAAATTCGCCTCTATTCGATCATCCCTGGCAATCCGGTTTAAAACACACCGCCTTCCCCCTCGTCACGGTTGTTTGCCCTCCAGGTAGACCATGCATGTGGACCTGTCAAGAGAAACCAGGTCTCCGTTAGCCAGTTGTTTGCCACGGCGGGTTTCAACCTGACCATTCACACATACCTCCCTGTTCTGGATACGCAGTTTCGCTTCGAGACCATCTTGGGCCATTTCGGCGAGTTTGAGAAACTGACCCAGTCGGATGGGCAGGGTACTTATGGATATTTTTTTGATATTTTCTGTCATATTGTGGAAAGGTCTGTTGGATGATGTACGAAACGATACGCATTGAATTTAAAGTGTAACATAAAATTCAAGCTGATTGACACAGCTTACGCTTTTTCACTCAGAAAAAAATTGTTTTTCTGACATACAGAAGAAAATTGGGTAAAATATTTGCCGCAATTCAGAGTCAGTCTCAAAGAAAGCTCGGTGTCATATAGCAGGGCTTTTTTATTATAAGGAGTTATAGGTGATTCTTCAAAAATCTGCTCTCTTCAGGCAAGAATGTTTTATTGATGGTGAATGGCTCAGTTCACCAGACCTCCTTGAAGTCATAGATCCTTCCAGTCAACGCCTAGTGGGAACCGTTCCATCTCTTGGAGAGATGGAGACTCGAAAGGCTATTTCTGCGGCCCACAAGGCCTTTCCCGCCTGGAAAACCCATACGGCAAAAGAGCGATCCGTTCTCCTTAAAAAGTGGTATGAACTGATTATTTGCCATGCCCGAGATTTGGCAGAAATTATGTCCCGGGAGCAAGGGAAACCCCTTGCCGAGGCCCAAAGAGAGGTCATGTCTTGCGCCGCCTATGTCGAGTGGTTTGCCGAGGAGGCCAAACGTGTTTATGGCGACACCATTCCTATGGCCCAGAAAGGCAAACGTATTGTTGTCCTGAAAGAGCCGATCGGAGTATGCGCCGCTATCACGCCCTGGAATTTCCCTCTTTCAACCATTGCCAGAAAAGCAGCACCTGCCCTTGCTGCTGGTTGTACTGTGATTGTAAAACCTTCATCGTATACACCTTTTTCAGCACTCGCTCTCGCAGTTCTTGCTGAGGAGGCGGGGTTCCCACCGGGAACGCTCAATGTCATTACCGGTCAGGCTGAGACAATCGGCCGGATATTGACTTCCGACCGATTGGTGAAGAAGATCAGTTTTACCGGTTCGACCGAGGTTGGCCGAATATTAATGAAAGACTCCTCGGAATCGCTGAAAAAAATATCCCTAGAGCTTGGAGGACATGCACCGTTTATCGTCTTTGACGATGCGGATATCGAACTTGCGGTGTCGGAGGCGATGATTTCAAAATTTCGCAATTCAGGCCAGACCTGTGTCTGTGCCAATAGATTCCTCATTCAAAATCCCATCTATGAACAATTTGCCGAGCACTTTGTCCGGCTTGTTCGCAATCAGCTTGTGGTAGGGCCTGGAATGCACATGGAAAGCAACCAAGGACCGCTGATCGACGAGAAGGCAGTTTTAAAGGTGGAGAATCAGATCCGGGATGCCTTGGAAAAAGGTGCGAAACTTGCCATTGGTGGCAAGCGCCTGCCCGGCAAGGGGTTTTTCTTTGAACCGACAGTCTTGACTGAAGTGACCTCTGAAATGGCCATTGCCCATGAGGAAACCTTCGGTCCGGTTGCCCCGCTCTTTCGTTTCAAGGACGAGGAGGAGGCGCTCAGAATAGCCAACGATTCTGAGTATGGTCTGGCTGCTTATTTTTTCAGCAAAGATCTGGCGAGGGCCTGGAGGATGACTGAGAATCTTGAATGCGGCATGATCGGTGTCAACACCGGCATCCTTTCATCCGAGGCTGCCCCCTTTGGCGGCACCAAGGATTCCGGGATGGGCAGGGAAGGTTCGAAATACGGGATCGAGGAGTACCTTGAATTGAAATACATGTGTATCGGCGGGCTCGAAAGGATGTAATTCCATTTAAATCAAGCTGGAAACACGAAGGCAAGCGCGCAGCGACGACCCGTACAGAGAGTACGGCGAGAAGCCGCACAGCGTAGCCGACAAAGTTAACGCTTGATTGGGAAATGGCATAAGGCGCTCTATATAGTGCTCGACAAGCATCTACAATTAAACTAATTATGTATACAAAAGAGACAAAGCCGTTTTCTCATCTCTTTGTTGGCTGCAAATTTGAGAAAAGAAATAAAAACATAATTGTATTTGTTATGGAAAACAGTATATTACAAGCTATAAAAGAGAGGCGGAGCATCAGGGAGTTCACTGGTGAGGCAGTATCCGAGGAGGACCTCACGACCCTTGTTGAGGCTGCGATCTGGGCACCATCCGGTAAGAATAATCAGCCATGGCGATTTGTCATTTTGACAGATGAAGAGGTTCGGAACAACATAGCTGATCTCACTCTGTACCGGCATATTGTGGCAAACTGCCAGAGTTTGATCGTGGTTTTTCTCGATACTGAGGCCATATATGACGAGGTCAAGGACCATCAATCAGCCGGGGCTGCCATTCAGAATATACTCCTGACTGCCGAATCACTTGGACTCGGGGCGGTATGGCTTGGTCAGATATTGAAAAATAAACATGAGGTGAATGCTGAACTCGGAATCAGCAACAGGTATGATCTCATGGCCGTAATCGGAGTAGGTTTTCCAGCACATCGAAACCAGAAATCACATAGAAAAAATGTGAGTGATTTCATACTTAAAAAAATTGGAGGATGATATATGAACACAACTGTTCTCGCGAGGAGAATCTCTACCCTGTTGTTTCTTGCTGCTTTGTTGGCCTTTGTGGGTGGCTGTGCGAATAAAAATTCAAACCCGGCAGGCTCAGGTGGAACAGGTGATCTACCACCTCTGGCTAATTCCGTCGGGAGTTACGGTGATCTTGAACTCCCGGTCGAAATGAAATGGGACAGTGAAAAGAGCATGGCCATCAACACCGAATCATTCAAAGGCGGCATCTTGCATTACAACGGCAGGGTGGATATTACCTCTCTCAAGGATTTCATCACTGCTTCAATGCGAAATAACAAATGGCGACAAGTTGGCGAGGCCTCATACAAGAACGTCATGATGGCATTCACCAAACCCAACAAGACCTGTATGGTGGTTCTTTCTGAAGGGATGGGCGGTTCACTTGGAAAAACCAACGCCACTCTTTATGTAACAGATGATCTGGGTGCTGCAAAAAATCTCAACACCTTTGGAGAACCCGCTGCACCGGCAAACTGAGCCCG
>JAUYSF010000352.1 GCA_030696435.1 Desulfoprunum sp.
CCATAAGAAATTTGGGAATTTGGTTGACACCTCCTGTAAACGTTGGTATGAATACTTCTCGTTTTTCGGATGAACGAAATGGGGTTATAGCTCAGCTGGGAGAGCGCTTGGATGGCATCCAAGAGGTCCGCGGTTCGATCCCGCGTAGCTCCACCAATTATACCATGGGGTTACACATTGATTTGTGTAACCCCATTTTTTTTTTAAGGGACATGGCGCCATTTTCGATCTTTGTATCCTCACCTCATGCATGTCACGAGATTTGTAAACCAGTTGTTGCCCCGGCTATAATTTTGTAACACGGTTCACATTCCGACATTGTCTCTTCGTCCTCCTTTAATGGAGTGAGATGCCATCCCCTTCTAGCCCAACCAGATCCGACTCAGCTATACAATATCACTTCGAGTGATGTACCCTTTGATCCTCTTGGATCCTGGCCCCGTTTTCAAAAGAGATTGAAAAGAGGTCGCAAATGAATTAGGGTCCTTGTGCTGAATGTAGGAATAGGTATTTCCGAACAATTCTAATATTTCACCAGAATAATACTTCCATGATGGAAAAGCAGCCCATGCCTAATATCGTGATCAGTGGAACTGGAGTATTCACACCTCCCCATGTTATTACCAATGATGAACTCGTCACCGCATTCAATAGCTACGCTGACAGCCACAACCAATTGTACAGTGAAGCTATTGCAAGCGGCCAAATCAATGCCCTGCAGCACTCCACTAGTGAATTTATCGAAAAGGCCTCAGGTATCAAGCAACGGTATGTCATGATCAAACAGGGCATCTTGGATACACATCGGATGATGCCCGTTATTCCCCGACGAGCGGAGACTGAGCTGTCCATCACGGCCGAAATGGCTATAAAAGCAGCCCATGAGGCGCTTGAAAAGGCAAACAAAAAACCGGAAGATATTGACCTGGTGATCTACGGCGCTTCAACATCAGAAAGACCCTGGCCAGCCGTCGCCGTTGAGATTCAAGCAGCACTCGGTTGCCAAGGCTACGCTTTTGATATGACTGTGGCCTGTTCAACTGCGACATTCGGCATTTCAACCGCTATCGACGCCCTCTTGTCCGGAACGGCCACATGCGCCCTAGTCATCAACCCCGAATATGCCTCTCCGCAGATCAATTTCCGTGACAGAGACAGTCATTTCATCTTTGGAGATGTGGCAACGGCATGCATTCTCGAAAAAGAAGAAACAGCATCAGGAAAACATCTCTTCCGGATTTTGGATCGAAAATTAAAAACACAATTTTCAAATAACATCCGCACAAATGTGAGTTTTTTGACCAGGGCTGAACCCGATATCGCCCTTGAGCGGTTTTATGAACAGGATCAATTTTTTAACCAGCAGGGCAGGAAGGTTTTCAAAGAACTCTTGCCGCTTATCTGTAACCTTATAGAGGATCAGCTGGAAAAAATGAAGATCAACATTTGCGACATCAAACGCATGTGGCTGCATCAGGCCAATATCAATATGAACCTGTTTGTCGCCCGCCATCTGCTGGGTCGCAATGCAGAATTCAATGAAGCACCGGTAATCCTTGATGAATATGCCAACACGGCATCAGCTGGCTCGATTATCGCTTTTCACAAGTACCATGATGATCTTGTTTCAGGTGAAAAGGGAATTATCTGCTCATTTGGCGCAGGATATTCGATCGGCAGCCTGATTGTTGAAAAAGTCTAGGCCACCCAAATGGCTGTTGTAATGTGCTGAAGCAAGAACCGGCGAAAAATGTTCTCGCCACAAAGAAAGAGAATTTGCCGAGACATCCATCCTTAATCAGGGGTGCCTGGCATCGATCCTGCAGGGTTACGCCTGAAGCTACTGAAACCGACGCCCACCCTATTCCTCCTGCTGAACTTTTCTTACTGCCCCCTTGACCGACATGGCATAGGGCTTATTACCCCGAAGAAATTCCGGAATGGTATTTCGGGCATTTCGGGCATCGGTCATTGTCGGATATTCTCCATAAAAAACATACTTCACATCTGGAGATGATTCGTTTCTCAGGATATAAATCTTATCGGCTTGGCCCTTAAAACTCTCCTGATCCAGTAATTTTTTCAGCTTTTTTTCGTCATCACTGTCCGTTATCACCATGAGCTGCACGGTATAACGGTCATCCTTCAAGCCAAGAAGCCAGGGTGTCCCGGCAGCTATTCTGCGGGAAAATTGCCGATCTGCACCTACGCTCTTTTTGGCCGTCGTGGGCTCCTTAACAAGGGCAGGTTCGATCTTGACCGTCTTTGGTTCTTCCACCTTCTGGACAACCGGCGCAACCAGAGTTTTCTCTTGCGTGGTCTCCTCTTTTATCGAGTTAGATTTGATCTTCACAGGCTTTGCCAATTTGATCTCAGCAATTTTACGCTCTTCTTGCTTTATACGCTGAATGGTTTCCGGCGATGGTTTTGTCTCATCATTTACTACCATCGTATCGCGATACTTCACAATTTCTCTGGCCTTGATGGTCACCACCGGAATGACAGTTTTTTCCAGTTCCATCTCTGTGGGCCGGGGAGTTACGGCATCTGGAGCAATCTCTTTCTTGCTCGGTTCCGTGGGCTGAGCCACCTCAACTGGTGCCATAGGTTTCTCTTTTTTCAGTGCTATGGGCTGTACATTTACTGTCGATACAACAGCTTTTTCTTTCTCCACTGCCACAGGTTGAGTTGTTTTTTCTGATGGTGCAAGTTTTTCGCTTTCCGTTTTGCTTGTTTTTTCCGTTACAGCCAATGCCACAGGTTTTTCTTTTTCAGGCGCTGCAGACTGCGCTGTTTCAACCTGTGTACCTTGTATTTCCTTCTTTGGAGCAACAGGCAGAACCATTTCCTTGGGTGCAGGCGCTGCAGGTATTTCCTTTTCTGGCCCTACAGGTTGAACCGTTTCTACTGGTAGACTGGGTTTTTCCTTATCAGGCTCTTTTCCTATCTGCTCTGCAGCAGGCGGCGTTTGTTCAGAATTCTCAGACCCGCCACCGAGCGATTCCG
Source organism: Desulfoprunum sp. (assembly GCA_030696435.1). Taxonomy (GTDB): domain Bacteria; phylum Desulfobacterota; class Desulfobulbia; order Desulfobulbales; family Desulfocapsaceae; genus Desulfoprunum. The sequence continues at coordinate 3,007 of JAUYSF010000352.1, forward strand.
GCTGTGATATGACAATCTTATTCTTTGTCTCCAAAGAACTCTCAACAGAAGTGGAATCAGGTTTCTGACCCGACCGCATGAGGAGAAAGATGACAAAGGCGGCGCAAACAACACCACCCACCCATGCCAGTTTGGGTTTGTTCAGTCGGGCCTTTTTTGTTGTGACAACTTTCAACCTTCTCCGCGGTTTGTTTCTTCCCTCAATCTCCTGAACATTATCCAGCAGCACGAGAAAAGAAGTATCAGGTCCCAGCGCCTGCAAAGCTTCTCTGGCTAGCGCATTGGTTAATCTGAAGTTTCCACGACTCAGCAAGAAGATCTTCTCCACAGCCTCACGGGAAAACTTAGTCTGTTTATCCTCTTGCTCCTCATGCTGCATGGCGTAATTCAGATACGCAAAGGTCTCTTCACGGCTGAGAGGCTCAAGGGCAAAATGTCTTTCTTCAACATTGAGGAAAGTGCACAGAGCCAGATTTTTGAAATTGTTGTGCAGACCACTCCTTCCAGAGAGGACGATCTGCAGGAGAGGGCCGGAGGTATTGACCTGATCAAGCATCTTGCGCACCCTCTCCAGAGTGGCCAAGTAGATGCGCTCTGCTTCATCAAAGATGATAAGCAACCTGAGTTCACGCTCTCTCAAAATTGCCACTATTGTTTGGAGCAGCACAGGGATATCGCCAGCAGCGACCGAAGGTTCCACCTCCAGTCGGCGGGCCACCACCCGGACAACATCCTCAAAAGAATCGACCGTCTGAGGAAAAAACACTGTCACGTAATTAGAAGACAGCTTTTCTTCGACCATACGGCACATCATGGTCTTGCCGCTTCCCTCATCTCCAGTAAGGGTCACTATAGGCACCGCACTGACTATTACGCGCAGGAGTTCATCGAGATTTTCCAGCCTCTTCCCTCCAGGGAAAAACCGTTGAATATCAACTATCTCACTAAACGGAGAGTGTTCGATGAGGGATTGCTCAGTTTCAGATGGTTCGTGTGTATTCATGAAAAAGCCTGTTATCTAAAGACATATTGCCTTGAAGTGTGCTGAAATTCTCTTTTAAGAAATCCAGCCAAACGCCAGGGTCTTGCCCCCTGAGTCCATGGCTTCTGCTGAGTTGCCGGAAAGAGAAAATGTTTCATAAAGCTTTTTTTATACCATATTTTCTCTCAACAGTATCCAGAAACCGACATTCCCCCGAGATCAACACCTCCGCATGGCACATTTATTGACTTTGCCCGTAAAGCCTAGTAATAATTCGAGCATGCCGGTGTTTCGCTTAACAGAAGATATCCTTTTCCCTCGTTCAGAGCTGGCAGAGGACAATGGCCTTCTCGCCGTGGGAGGGGATTTAAGCACGAAAAGACTGATAGCCGCATACAGGCAAGGTATTATCCCCTGGTATGCCCCAGGAGACCCGCTCCTCTGGTGGTTTACCTCTCCTCGCTTGGTTCTTTTTCCTGCCGAGCTGCACGTCTCAAAAAGACTTGCACGTTATCTGAAAAATTCGGATTTTACCACCACTGCGGACAGGGCCTTCACTCAGGTTATCCGCATGTGTGCTGATGTTCGCACAGACTCACGAAAAGAAACCTGGATTTCCAAGGAAATGCAGCAGGCTTATATTCAGTTGCACCAACTTGGCCATGCCCACTCTGTTGAATGCTGGCAAGATGGGATTCTTGCGGGAGGACTTTACGGGGTTGCGCTCGACAAGGTCTTTTTCGGAGAATCCATGTTCTCAAGGGTGAGCAACAGTTCAAAAGCAGCCTTCATCCACCTTGTCGCACATCTCCGAAAAAAAGACTTCCAACTTATTGACTGCCAGATGACCACCCGCAACCTCTTGCACATTGTCGCAAGAGAAGTCACGTGGCGGCAATTTACCGATCTCCTGCAGAAA
>JAUYSF010000381.1 GCA_030696435.1 Desulfoprunum sp.
GGCGCGGCGATAAGAAAAATAATCTGGAGAACATGATGTGCATATACCGGTAACTGTAATTGAAGAAGGGGAAAGTCCGCTGACCTTGAGTTGTGCTTGGGAAATCTGCCAAAAATCAAAATGATTTCCCCGTACCGCAAACGGTTGAAAATCTGCGGGTAACTCTTCATGATGATTGATAAATTCACCGCAGCAAGGCCCGAGAGAAGGACTGATAACTGCCAGGACATCCTCTGGTCTTGAATGATATGCCTCTGTCATCGTTTTCACGGTCTTACCGAGGATATTCTGGACACTGCCGCGCCAGCCGCAATGCACAGCGCCGATGACCTTGCGGACAGGATCGAAAAGCAATACAGCCTGACAGTCAGCGTGTTGAATCATGATCCCGACATTCAGAAGATCGGTGACAAGGGCATCGTACCCGTCAATCTCACAATCAGCATCAGGCCTCTTTTCCAGACAAAAGATCCTGTCTCCATGAACCTGACGAGCCGATACTAGGGAGTCTATATTAAGGATATCTTTTACTTTCTTTCTGTTGTCTGTGACTGCGAAATCTCGATCACCAACTGTATAACTGGTATTAAATGAGGTAAAGAGCCCGTCGCTTGCTCCGCCATGCCGATCAAACATGGCAAACCTGCAGGATGCGGGTTGATCAGCCAGAAAAGTCTGATACTTTGCCCGTTGAAAAAAATCTGACATCCTCGACCTCCTACCTGAAATGCTCTGATAAATGCTCCTTCCGAATAAATACGAGTAGATGCAAATCTATAGCAGAAGCGTGGTTTGCACAAGAAGGCATGAATACCATTCATAAAAAAGGGGAATACCCCCGAAAAGGGCATTCCCCTGATTGTCCAGCGTTTTTTTGGAGATTCTTCGATCTAGAAGAAGGCCTCAAAGGTCAGATAAACCTGATCTGCCTGCTCAGCCGGATCCCTGCCGAGCATCGCCAGTTTAGCCTGATCTCCAGCATCACTCAGATCATAAGCCGCCATATTCCAGTCTCCTGAGCCAGAATAATCATACTCATAGTGCTGATAGCCGAACCTGATGAAGGTCTTGGCATATTTGGAAATTGCCTCACCCGTTGGCAGGTCGTAGAGGCCGTACACCTCGTAAACCTGGCCTCGTGTTGCCAGCTTCGACATGTAGATGTCATCATGACCTGGTGACATCGCCAGCCAGTTTTCTGAGCCATAGTTGAATTCAGCACCGACCTTCAAGCCAACATTATCAATATCATAGCGTACACCGGCATAGGCGCTGTAGCCGTTTTCCTCATTGGTGTTGGGACCGGCCGTACGCAGGGCCATTGCGGCAAAATCGTTGAGCATACCATCCGCATCGGGTTGGGTCTGTGACCAGCCGCCGGCAACAAAGCAGTGCAGGTTACTTATTTTATTATGAAATACAGCAGATGTATGGAGAATGTTGCCAAGATTCTTGCGATCTCCCATACCGCTCATTGTACCGAAATTGGCGTTAATGATAGGATCCTGAAAATTCGGGTAGTTGATCAGGTTGAAGGCCTTGAAGACCTGAATATAGGCGAACATATCGTCTTTCTTCATGGCATCCCAGCTGAAACCGGCAAAATCCATATCATTGATTGATCCAGTTTCATCTGCCTGCAGACCAGCCTCAAAACCCCGACCGTAGCAGAAACGGAGGCGGCTCTCGCCCATTGCCTCAACGCCCCAGTTCCAGGCATAGCCCATGGTCAACCCATCAAACGGCCAATCCATGAAGGCCATCGGGGTCGCATCTCCATCTACTCCCATGCGCTCTTGGGCAGGCTGGCCATCAGTCGTAGGACGACGGCCAATGGAAAACCACATAGGCTGACCAGCGATATTGTTCCAGTTGAGATAGGCTCGATCAACATACAGGGCGCTACTCTCTGCCGGAGTCCTGGTGATATTACCATCAAAGACCGGCCACATCGCTCCGGAATCGTCGTCAAAAGCGGACTGATTGCCCCATGTTTTGTACATGGCCAATCGGCCCTTGAATTCAACATTCTCGGTGGCATTCACCCGCATGTTGAGGCGGAAACGGTTGGTCCAAAGGGTATCATTGTCCAGAGACCTGCCAGACACCGTATCAGCGGAGTAATAATCCAGGCGTGTGCGAAAATCGCCAAAGAATTTGATACGCGCCGCCAGATCCCAATCGCCGGATCGCTCATCCAGTGCATCTACGCTGTTGGACAAGGCATCACCCGCCTCTTTCTGGGCTGCCAGACCAGCCTTCAAATCATCGAGCTGCTTGCTTAATTCTTCGATTTTTCGCTCCAAATCAGTGACATTTGGGCCAGCGCTCGCCATTGCCATTGCAGGAAACGCGATAAGACCTGCAAGTGCGATAATGGAAATTTTTTTCACCATCTCTTTCCCTCCTCTTTTTTCAGTTTGGTTACTGTTTCTTTATGAAACCAGACTCGAAACACACCACCCTAATCCATTGCACTTCCCTGCCTTCAGGTTAACGTCTATACGGCAGCAATCTGTCATCAGTATTCAGTACAAATATTTTTACTCTTTCCTAATTGTCTATCTCAGATATTTGTCAATGTCAACAC
>JAUYSF010000406.1 GCA_030696435.1 Desulfoprunum sp.
TCGGGAAACTCTCTTGCCATGGCATAGGATTTCTCAATCGCGCCGTCAGTGGCCCTTTTGGCCGGTGTGAGCAGGATCTCGGCACCATAGGCCTGCATGATCTTTCGGCGCTCAATGGAGGCCGATTCGGGCATCACCAGGACACACCTGTAGCCCTTGGCGGCGCAGACCATGGCCAGACCTATGCCGGTATTACCGCTGGTGGCCTCAAGGACAATCTTGTCCTTTGTCAACTCGCCACTGGCCTCTCCCGCCTCAATCATGGCAAGAGAAATCCTCTCTTTGATCGAGCCTCCGGGATTAGATGACTCCAGTTTACCGTAGATCGATACCGATTCTTTGGTAAAAAGCCTGTTGATCCGAATCAGGGGGGTATTGCCGATAACGTCCAATATTGTATTGTATAGCATCGTCCAACCGAAAAATAATCGTATTAATATCCAGCCTCTTTTCCCTATCGGAACAAGAGGGCTACCGTGCCCACCGCCAAACGGTGTAATGGAAAAATACCCCTTTCCACTTAACGGTCAAGTCAATTCGTCTGCCCTGCGGGAATGTTCACTCTTCACTTTTACAGGCATGGGCCAGATACCAGAAGCGCAGGAGGGCCTCCCGGCATTGCTCATCCGTAATAAAAGCGATTTGTCGCTCAAAGGCGGCAACCTCATCAGCGGGGGGAGGGATAAAGCGTAGCGCAGGACCTCTCTGAATTTTTTGAGCTGACCGACCTTTGGGCAAGGAGAGTTTGATATCCTGCAGGGTCGATTTCTTAAGAGTGGCATTGATGGTATCGAGGATGTGATGCTTCTGAAACTGTAACTGTTGCAGCCAGGCGGAATTGTCGACCTCGAGCCAAAGAACCCCGCGACTGATCTTGAGCGGACGACAATGCTCGCTTGTTTCAAGGTCAATAATCTTCTGCCAGTTCTGGAAGACAGAATGCAAATCAAGCTGCACCTCCCAGCCGCGGTCGCGTATCAGATGGGGCAGCATATCCGCCAGCGCCTGATGTCTCCTGTCTTTCTTCTGCATTGCCGTCGTCAATATCCTGTTAAATAAGAAAGCCTCCAGCTCTCTTTACCGATAATATCCCAATTTCGCAAGTTCAGCACATCGCCTGAAACGCAAAAGGCCCGCACACCTCATCAAGGCATGCGGGCCGCAACCGCACCGAAAAACCGCTAACTAAGCGATTTTTCTTAATACACGGTCAGATATTCATCAATCTCCCAATCTGTGACAGCCGTCCTGAAACTGTCCCACTCTTTCTCTTTCGCCACGATATACTTCTCGTAAATGTGCTCTCCGAGGGTTGCCTTGGCAATGGGGTTGGCCTTGAGTTCCTCAATGGCCTCTTTCAGACTACCCGGCATAACCGAGATGCCTTCCTCTTCCATCTCGGCCTGAGTCATCTTAAAGATGTCTCTTTTCACTTCGGCGGGCGGAGTGAGGTTGTTCTTCACACCATCCAGACCGGAATTGAGCATCATAGCCAGGGCCAGATATGGGTTACAGGTCGGATCCGGACAGCGAACCTCGGTACGGGTGGAAATGCCGCGGGATGCCGGAATACGGATCAGGGCCGAGCGGTTGGAGGCAGACCAGGCAGCATACACCGGCGCCTCATAACCGGGAACAAGACGCTTATATGAGTTGACCAGGGGATTGGTCACTGCCGAAAAGCCACGGGCACCTTTCAAGGCACCGGCGATATAGGCATAGGCCACCTTAGAGAGCTGCAGCGGATCCTTCTCGTCAAAGAAGGCATTGGTGCCATCGAGATTGAACAGCGACTGATTGGTGTGCATACCGGAACCGTTGATGCCAAAGATCGGTTTGGGCATGAAGGTGGCATGCAGGTTGTATTTGGCCGCAATCGACTTGACAACCCATTTGAAGGTGACGGTGTTATCGGCAGCAGTCAGGGCGTCGGCATACTTGAAGTTGATCTCGTGCTGTCCCTCGGCCACCTCATGGTGTGAGGCCTCGATCTCAAAACCCATCTGCTCAAGGACCTCGATGATCTCACGGCGGCAGTCATTGGCCTTATCTTCAGGATCAAGAGAGAAATAGCCGGCCACATCGTTGGTGATGGTGGTGGGCAGACCATCCTCATCTCGTTCAAAGAGGAAGAATTCACACTCGGTACCGACGTTCATGGTATAGCCAAGCTCTTTGGCTTCAGCCAAAACCCGTTTGAGATTGACCCGCGGGCAGCCGATAAACGGTGTGCCATCCGACTTGTAGACATCGCAGATGATCCGGGCGGCCGCTATCCCGTCCCGATTTCTCCAGGGCAGGACGGTAAAGGTGTTGTAGTCGGGCTTGAGATACATATCGGACTCATTGATACGGACAAAGCCATCAATAGAGGAGCCGTCGAACATAATATTGCCGTCCAGGGCTTTGCCGATCTGGCTCTTGGGCAGGGCAACGTTTTTCATGTGGCCGAAAATATCGACGAACTGAAGACGAAAGAAGTGAATATTCTCGTCTTCAATAATCTGCATTATTTCTTCTCTGGTCATTGTGAATGTCTCCTTATTTTGATGTGGTTTCTTGGCATCAACAGAATCAAACCGAGCTCTCAGTCAATACCTACTCCGTCGCTTACAAATAGACTTTGCCTTGAATGCCGTTACCGGCAAAAGGAGTCGTAACAAAATGGCTGTAAAGGAAAAGGCTATTTCATCACGGTTCCTAAATAACATTTCTGACGTTTTTTGCAACAATCAATGGAATATTTATTACATGATTGTCATGCTTTCCCCCTCGAACACTCTCGCAATTGAGCAGGAAGAAATGTTGCCTATCTCTCTTTTTTACCCAGGGCGTAGAGTAGCCCATGGACAACTTCTTTTTGAAAATCTGAATCCAGCAGTTTCTGCCCCTTGGCGTCAAGGACATAAAAGACGTCAATCAGTTGCTCGACCTCGGTGGCAATATAGGCCTTATGGATATTCATCCCGAAATCAGCCAAGGTCTGGGTGATCTGGTAGAGCAGCCCCGGGAGATCAGCCGAATAGACCTCGATCACCGAATAGACGTCTGAGCTCTCATTGTCGACAATCACCCGCGGCATAATTCTGCTGGTCATCTCAAGACGACGACCGTACGTCGAGGAAAGTTTCTTATACAATCGATGCCCCAAACCGAGACGATGGGCAATGGCCAGATCGAGATCCCGGTTCAGGGCCTCCCAGTCTTTCTCGCTGAAGCTGAGGCCATCCAGAGGTCGCACGTCCAGGACATCAACTACTGTACCGTCATCCCAGGTAAAGATCTGGGCCTTGGCCACCGCCAGATTATTCAGCGCCACCACCCCGCAAATCTTGGCCAGGAGCCCCGGACGATCATTCGACATGATCAGCAGGGTCCAAACATCACCATGGTCATGGGCCACGACCAATGATTTTTGACGTAGAATTCGCAGATTATCCCGGTGAATGCGCACATGCTCGGCCACCATCTGCGGGGTAAAACTCAGGATATAATCAGCAGAGAGACTGGCCGGATCGATGCGGGGCGGGGCTTCTCCGGTCATTAACTCCTCCACCTGCTCACGCAACCAGGAGACTCCCTGCTCCACATGTTGCTCAAGCACGACCGCCTCCCGGGCATGTGCACCGGAAAACTCCAAGTACGGCAGTATTTTGAGAAACATTTCCTGCATCAAGGCAGCCTTCCAGCCACTCCAGGCCGAAGGCCCTGTTGCCCGGGAATCGGCAATTGACAAGAGATAGAGCATGGCCAGCCGCTCGGTGCTACCAACCGTCTCAGCGCAGCGCTGGATAAAGGCCGCATCGTTCAGATCTCTTCGCAGGGCATTTTCCGGGATGAAAAGGTGATATTGCACCAGAAAACTGAGAAGCCCGCACTCGTCGACCGACAATCCCAGGCGCCGCCCCACCGTGACAACAAGCTGCGCCCCTTCCTGGCAGTGCTCCCGCCCCGAGCCCTTACCGATATCATGCAGCAGGGCAGCAAGATAGAGGATATGCGGCGATGCTACCTGCCTATAGACGCCCTCCTGTTCCTGAGCCACCCGGCGCAACTCGGCAATTGCCTGCAGCGAATGGCGGTCAACGGTATAGATATGATAGATATCATGCTGGGCCAGTGTTACTATTTTTGCAAATTCAGGGATATAGGCGGGAAGCATGCCCGTTTCGAGCATTACTTCCAGAACCGCAAAGACGTTTTCCGCCTCAACCAGGATCGCCAGAAAGGCCTTGGACATCCGGGGAGACATTCGCACTTTATCGCCGATCAAACCCAAATTGCCCGCCACAGTCTTGCGCGTCCGATGATGGAGCGGCAAGCCCGAACGGGCCGAGGCCAAAAACACCCGCATCAGAATGTGCGGCCTGGCCTGCAGTTGCTGGGCAGAAGCCACCAGATGTACCCGGTTGTTGCGGATCTCAATCCCTTTCTCAACCTCCCTGTCCGGCACATTCGCATGTCCCTTGCCTGCAAGCCCCAGAACCTCGTCCACATGGTCAAAAAAAAGATCGGTGGTCACGGCAACAGTCTGAAGATGTCGGTAGACATCACGCATAAAACCTTCAACTGCCAAAACACCGTTGTTGTTCTGGTAGCCGAAGGCCTCCGCCATATCCTCCTGCTTCTCAAGATAGAGCTGGTCGTTTTTGCGACGACTCACATAATGAAGTCTGTTACGCAGACGGATGAGCATATCCCAGGAGGCCGCAAATTCTTTCTGCTCTTCTTCGAGAAGAAGGCCTGCCCTGAAAATGTCTTCCATGCCGGCAAGACCAAAGACGACCTTTGCCGTCCAGACCATGGCCTGAATATCCCTCAGCCCACCTTTTCCATCCTTGATATGCGGCTCAAGGAGGTAGCTGTGCTGGCCGAAACGGCCCCGCCGATGGTCGCGGTGTTGTTTCATCTTCTCCACAAAGGTATCCCGCTGCCCCTCGACAAAACTGTCCATGTACTGTGCCATCAGCGCTTCAAAAAGCTCTGTCGAACCTGCCACGAGCCTGGAATCAAGCAGCGACACCTGAAAAAAGTAATCCTCGGCGGCATGCTGCAGGGATTCTTCAACAGTACGTACACCGTGCCCCACCTCCAGACCGCTGTCCCAGAGCGGATAGAAAATCGCGTCGGTGATTTCTGCGACCCTTTCCTTAATATCCGAGTGATACAGAATCATCAGATCAATATCGGAAAACGGGAAGAGCTCCTGCCGCCCATAGCCGCCAAGGGCGACAAGGGAAACCAACCCCTCAAACCCGGCCGTCTTGATCCGGGAAAAACAATCAGCAATAAATTCATCAACGAGATTACTATGGCCAAGGAGCAGGGACCTGCCACTCAATCCCTGCTCCCAGAGCTTCTCAAGAGCTTCTCGCTCTGTACGAAGGTGCAAGGTCATTAACTAAACCGCATCGCGATTCTCTTCTCCTGTTCGCACCCGAACAACACGCTCGACCGGTAATACAAAGATTTTTCCATCACCTATTTTGTCGGTATTGGCCGCATTCCTGATCTTATCGACAATGAGATCCACCTGCTCTGCGGGAACAACGATCTCAATTTTGATCTTGGGAATAAAATCGACAACGTATTCAGCACCGCGGTAAATCTCAGTATGACCCTTCTGGCGACCATACCCCTTAACTTCAGAGATAGTCATTCCCTTGATACCCAACTCATTGAGGGCATCCTTTACATCGTCGAGCTTGAACGGTTTAATGATAGCTTCAATTTTTTTCATAATAGTCCTCTTTTTAAGCCCTCTCTATCTCTCCTGCGGGTCTACCCCGCAGGAATAGGAATATTTCAACGATCCGGCAGACACCTGGCCATCAGATACTGTAACCAACCTCGCTGTGTTCCACCAGGTCAAGCCCCTGCTGCTCTCCATCACTATCTACACGAAGACCAACTGTTGCGTCTATCACTTTCAGAATGATAAATGTTACAACCGCTGAGTAGGCAATGGCCGCACCGGCACCAATGGCCTGTATGAGCAACTGCTTCGGATTACCATACAACAGCCCCGTACCTCCGACCGAAGCAAAGATTCCTGTCGCAAGAGCGCCCCAAAGCCCACCGAGCCCATGAACCGCCACGACATCCAAGGCGTCATCATAACCAAGTTTACCCTTCATTATTACACCAAGATAGCAAAGAACGCCAGCCACTCCACCGATCGCTATTGCACAGGCCGGGGTGACATAACCGCAGGCGGGGGTGATGGCGACCAGTCCCGCTACAGCTCCAGAGGCAGCACCAAGAGTGGTAGGCTTCCCCTGAATCTTCCACTCGGCAAATACCCAGGTAAGGGCGCCGGCACCCGTTGCCAACTGTGTCGTCATAAGGGCAAGGGCCGCGATAGGCCCGGCCGACAGGGCACTGCCGGCATTAAAACCAAACCAACCGAACCAGAGAATGCCTGCACCCAACACGGTCATCGGCACGTTGTGAGGATGCATGGCCTCTTTGCCCCATCCTTTCCGTTTGCCGATGACAATGGCACACACAAGGGCGGCCACACCGGAATTAAGATGAATTACCGTACCACCGGCGAAATCCAGAGCACCCATCTGGGCAAGCCAACCGCCGCCCCAGACCCAGTGGCAGACCGGAAAATAAACCAAGCTTACCCAGAGGCTGGTAAAGAGCAGGTAGGCAGGAAACTTCATGCGCTCAGCAAAGGCGCCGGTAATGAGTGCCGGAGTAATGATGGCAAACATCAGCTGAAAGGCACAGAACAACATATCAGGGATGGTCCTGCCAGTGCCTTTTTCCCAGCTCACATTCTGCAAGAATGCAAAGTCAAGGTTACCGATAACACTGCCCACATCCGGGCCAAAGGACAGAGAATAGCCGTAGACAACCCAGAGGATTGACACAATTCCCAGGCAAAGAAAACTTTGCATGGTTGTCGACAAGACATTTTTACTGCGCACAAGACCACCATAAAACAGGGCCAGACCAGGCGTCATCAACATAACCAGAGCAGTGGCTATGAGCATAAAAGCGGTATCTCCAGTATTCAGTTCCATAAATTTCTCCTCTCTTGCATTGTCTTCAAGACATAATTTGGACGAGAGTTATGTCGACTACCGGCCCGCACGCAGTTATCAATCAGCTAATTGTTATAGGCAGCCTCGGAATGTTCCGCAAAGTCCATTCCTCCCACCTCAGCCTCTTCCGAAAGCCTCATACCCATAGTGACATGAATCGCTTTAAAAAGAAGCCAACTGACAACAAAGGCATACGCGCCGACAACCACAACACCCAGCGCCTGCTTACCAAGTTGGGCTGAATTTCCAGCCAACAAACCATCTACTCCATGCGGATTGACCTGTGTTGAGGCAAAAATCCCCAGACAGAGCGTCCCGATTATTCCACCAATTCCATGAATCCCGACCACATCAAGGGAATCATCAAGCCCCAAACGTCCTTTGGCACTGACGGCCAGATAACAGATGATTCCGGCCAGTCCGCCAATTATAATCGCCGAATTTGGCCCGACAAATCCTGCGGCAGGGGTAATCGTCGCCAAACCCGAAATAGCCCCGGAAGCCGCCCCCAAGGTCGTTGCCTTGCCCCGGGTAATCCATTCCATAACCACCCACAATAACATCCCTGACATGCCCGCCAGATGGGTAGAGACAAAGGCCGTTGCCGCCACTTCATCGGCTGCCAGCGCCGACCCTCCGTTAAAACCAAACCAGCCGAACCAGAGCAAGCCCGTTCCCAACATAGTCATCGGCAGATTATGGGGCATGAAGCTGACCCTGCCGAAACCTTTTCGCGGCCCAAGAACCAACACACCCGCCAAGGCTGCCGCGCCACACGTCACATGCACAACCAATCCGCCTGCAAAATCAAGCACTCCCAGCCTACCCAACCAGCCTCCCTTGCCCCAAACCCAGTGACAGACCGGATTGTAGACCAAAACTGCCCACAACAAGGCAAAGACCAGAAAAGGTACAAATCGTACACGTTCAGCAAGGGCCCCCGTAATAAGGGCCGGGGTGATAATGGCGAACATGCACTGATAGATCATGAATACGCTCTGCGGTATGGTCGTTGCGTAATCGGCACTGGGGGCATTTGTCACGCCATGGAGGCCAAACCATGAAAGATCACCCACCAGACCATACACATCAGGACCAAACGACATCGAATAACCGAGATAGACCCATTCAATCGATATCAGAGCGACCAGAAAAAAACTCTGCATGATCGTTCCCAGAACATTCTTATCACGTACCATCCCTCCGTAAAACAGGGCCAATCCCGGTGTCATGAGCAACACCAGCCCGGCAGAAGCCAGGATAAACGCCGTATCCGCCTTATTCATTGTGCTCTCCCTCAAAGATGAAGACTTGTACATGACGGACGCCCATCATGTCCTTGCCTTTGCTCAGTAACAAAAATGGACATATTTGACATTTTCGTTACTATTTCAGTATTCTTTGTCGCGAAGATAACACAATTGAATAATATTTCAACCGGCTGTTTCTTGTATTACAAAAGCCGTGCCAACATCATATACAATATTCATTGTATTGTTTTTATTATATTTTAATAGAATATTCGCCATCGGCGCAGCGTTATTATTTTTACTATTTTGTCATTATTTTTCATTATGATTACATTTTTGTCATTTTGCTAATTTGGCAGCTACCGACCGCTCCGCTCACGCTCACCAGTGGTACACAAACTGTTTATAAATCTCCCGGCACATGGCTGGTGAAACTCAAACAGCTCAATCAAACGTGTGAATCCTTGACAAGCAGGACAATTTGTGATGGGATTATTATTGTAGGGAATTGGCCTATTCAGACGTGGAAATGCAACTTCAGCAGGTGCCAAACACAAATCGGCCTCGCCGCCGAACTCAGCCATGGTGGCCAAAATCCTGCGTGTACGAGGATCGCATATCCTCATGGAGGTTGGTAAAATGCCCAAGATGGAAAAAAGAAAATTCATCAGACATGACTCACTCTTCCCGCTGGACTATATCGTCATGGACAGGGAGGGCAACAGAGGCGTTTATTCAATGGGCCGCACTCTCGACGTGTGCGTGGACGGGATAAAGCTGGAGGTTCTCAACCGGCTTGAGAAGGGGACACTGTTGTTTATCACAGTGGGTTTTGAAGAAAATTTGATCGAATTGATTGGCGAAGTCACCCACACTCATCATCAAGATGGGCGTTTTGTTTCCGGTACAACCTTCCGCAGGATCACTAAGAGAGGACGGGCAATCCTCGCCAAATACTCGGATGCCGTCCAGTTGCGCAAGAAAGAACTGGAGAAATGCAGCGGGATGGCGGGATCACTGTAATTCCAAATCAAGCGTTCACTTTGTCGGCTGCGCTTGCGGTTCCTCGCCGTACGTGTATGTACGGTCTCGTTGCTGCTCGCTTGCCTTCGCGGTCTCATCTTGATTTGAAAATGGACCAACACCGACCATCTCGCCATTACTTACAGAAAAAAGCACTCATTCCTGCCGGCCATAGTCATCATCAAAGCGGACAATATCGTCCTCTCCCAGATAACTGCCAATCTGCACCTCAATAAGCTCCAAGGGAATGACCCCGGGGTTTTCCAGCCTGTGCACCGTACCGGCGGGAATATAGGTCGACTCGTTCTCGTGGAGCAAAACAACCGCTTCGCCATTGGTCACCCTGGCGGCACCTGCCACAATTACCCAGTGCTCATAGCGATGATGGTGCATCTGTAGAGAGAGTTTGGCGCCTGGATTAACAGTGATTCGCTTCATCTGGTAACGGGACTGCTCCTCAAGAACCGTATAACTCCCCCAGGGGCGAAAGACGGTCGAGTGGCAGATAAACTCCTTGCGCTTGGCCTTTTTCAGGCGGGCAACCACCTTCTTCACCTCCTGCGACCGGGAAAGAGGCGCTACCAGTATAGCATCGGCGGTC
>JAUYSF010000454.1 GCA_030696435.1 Desulfoprunum sp.
AAATCGCCTCCAGCTTGTCCTCGGGGATGCCGATCCCGGTATCGATCACCTCGCAGCGGAACAAACCGGCAGCCGTATAGCTCACCCGCATCGTCACACTCCCCCGGCTGGTGTATTTCACCGCATTGGAGAGCAGGTTGAGGAGAATCTGGCGAAGTTTGCGTTCATCCCCCCGGACATAGGCCGGCAGTGGCGTGTCGGCCTCATACTGAAAACTGAGCGTTTTTTCCTCAGCCTGTAATTTGGTAAGGTCAAAGACCTGACCCATCAGGGCCGGCAGGTCGAAGGCCAGATCCTCAACCTCCATTTTACTCGCCTCGATCTTGCCCACATCAAGGATGTCGTTGATCAGGGTCAGCAGATGTTCGCCGCTGCTGCGCATGATATCCAGCTGCTGCCGTTGCGCCTCGAAAAGGTTGTTATGGTGTTTGAGGATCTGGGCATAGCCCAGGATGGCGTTGAGCGGTGTGCGCAGTTCATGGCTCATTCTGGAGAGGAAATCGCTCTTGGCCCGGTTGGCCGTTTCGGCGGCGTCTTTGGCGATTTGCAACTGTTGATTCGAATCGTTCAATTCGTGGGTCCGGACGACCACCCGCTCTTCCAATGTTTCAAAGGATTGGCGCAGTTGTCTGATCATGGCGTTAAAGGCCTGGATCAGGATACCGATTTCGTCACGACCGGGGCGTTTGTCCTGCAATGTTATCGAGAGGTCGCCTGCGGAAACCTTTTGCGCGAGTTGCACTAATTGATGGATCGGTTTGGTAATATAGCCGGTCAATATCAACGAGAAGACGACAATTCCCGCCAACACAATGATCCCCACGCCACTGATAAGTGCAGAGAGCTTTTGTACCGCAGCAAACGCTTCATCCGTATTCATCTCGGCAATCAAGGCCCAGTTCACATCCCAGATCTTGAGCGGGGCGTAAGCGGACAGAACCGGTTTGCCGAGATAATTTGTGATCCGCCCTTGCCCGGTCTTGCCGGCCAGTGCTTCCCGGCTGGCCTGCGTGTCGACCCGACCGGTCTCCGGATGGGCAAATGACGCCGCCACGGCAAACCGCTCTGGATCGGCATAGGAATCGGAACGCATCAGTTGATCTGGTCCGACCAGGTAGGTTTCACCGGTCAGGCCCATCCCGGAGCGTTCCTGCATCACCGCGTTAATCGCATCAATCGGAATCTGCACGGCGACAATGAGTTCAACCGTATCGTTTTTCATAACAGGCTGCGCCATAAAAGCGACGGGTTTCCCGGCAAAGGGAGCATAGGGCTGAAAATCGGCAAAGCTAAAGGCTTTGGATTTCAGCACCTGGCGGAATACCTGGCCAAGTCCGGTCGCGACATGCGGGCCATCCTTGAGATTGGTGCCATAATCGGTATTATAGGCGACCGTGTAAAACACCGTACCGTCCGGGTGGATCAACAGTAAATCCGAATAGCCGTATTGATGAATAAATTGGCTAAAATAGTCGCCATTTCCGCCTGCAAGGGTCGGTGTAATGGCTTCTTCCAGACTCATGGCCGTAATGATTCCCCAATTCAGCCCGACAATATTCAATGGATCGTAATGGCTAATTTCCATCGTGCCGGTACGTCCCATTCCGACCACCGCGCCGGAGACTCCGGATAACATCCGGTCAATTTTACCGTCTGCGACGTCCTCGCCCACCCTCCCGTCCCGGACAATCTGATCGCTGCGCAGACTATTGATCTCATGAAGGCGTCCTGCCAAAAAGGTTTCTCCGGAGACGCCCATCCCTTCCCGGCGGTGGACAATGGTATTCATGGCCCGATGACTGATCCTGAAAACGACTACCCCGATGGTTATGTTCAGTTGGGTGTTCACCACCGGGGCGGCGATAAACGCCATGGGCTGATTTTTTAAAGGCGGGTAAGGTGCAAAATCCTCAATCGTGACCTCTTTCAGTCCTTTTTTAAAACAGGCGGCCAAAGAACTCTGTTTTAAGGGACCGGTCAGCAGGTTTTGCCCTAAGTCCGGGCCGCGAGCGACCGTGTACACTACGTTGCCCTGGTCGGTGATGAGCAGCAGATCGTCATAGCCATAATCCCTGGCCAGTTGTCGCAACGAGGTGCCAAAGTACTGAGTTTCATACATGTCTAAGGTGGCCAGTCTGACTCCCCCCTGCCCGTCCAGGAGGAGTTCAAAATCCTTCATTTTAAACAGATTTACATTGGTCGCCAGCACGGTAATATCAGCGCGGAATTTGCGGAAATATTCCTCCACCTGGGCCTTTTTCACTTCCTGCACGGAACGCATTTTTGCAAACGCCGTTTGTTCGAAAACCGTGACCGTTTGTAACAACACCTCCATGTCGCCCAAGCGTTCTTCGAAAAATCGCTGGATGTGGGTCCTTTTGACGTCGCGCAGACTTTCAAGTTGGCCAAACGCCAACTCTGACAAGGCCTTGTTAGAGGTCGTGATAGACAGCGTGCCAATGACAAGTAAGGGAATACTGCTCATTGCCAGCAATGCCATCAGCAATTTTGTTCTGAGCCTGGTGCCTTGAAACATGATGCTCCCCGTGAGCAGAATATGGCAATTTTACACAAATTACTGGATGTTATTGACCTGTTTGTACCATTTCGTCGCCCGTTTCAAAACCTTTGTGCCACCTCCCGCATACCATGCTTTGACATACTCATCCCAGGCGCTCATGGGCAGGACGCCGAGTACCATTTTGGCGCAGTATTCCCGGTAGAGCGTGGCTTTCTCCGGCATATATTCCTCATAGCCCTCATATACTGAGAGGGGCAGCGAAACATCGTCATAACCGATGAATCCAGTTTCGATCATCTTGTCCAGGATCGGGGCTTTCATCTCGCCGTGCTTGCTCATGGCAAGAATGTCACGCGAATACTGGGTGGTTTCGATGGGGACATATTTATAGAATGGGGTGGCCTTATTAAGGACTACCAGCGTGTCGCCGGTCTTTTTCCAATCCTTCCCCGGAATCCCCAGCGACTTGTACAAGAAGCCGTCCATGGTGGCAACACCCTGGTTGTACCAATGCAAAATCTTCGCCGGATCTTTGGCTGCCGTGGTGAGCGCAAACACCGGGATATTCGGATCGGCACCATGGACATACACATGCTTTTGCGGCGGCACACCGGGCACTCGGACCAACGGCAGATAGGCCCAGCGCGCTGTCGGATCTCGCTCCATAAAGGCGGTAAAGCCTTCCATCTCACCTATGGTATGGAAATAATGGCCCACTCGGTTGGCGTTGATTTTGGCCACCCACTCCTGTTTTTTCTGGATCGGCATCACCGGGTCCATCAGGCCTTCTTTGGTGAGATAGCGTAAAAATTTAATGGCCGCTTTCATTTGATCCGACACCTGATGCGAGATCATCTGCTGTTTCGCCGGATCCCAACTCAGCCGCGGATGGCCTTCATACATGCTGACGCCATGGATCGTAAACAGGTCGTCGCACCAGCGCAGCCCTTCCCGCCCGGAGACCGGGATTTCATCATTGGGATCACCATTGCCGTTGGCGTCTTTTTCCTTAAAGGCTCGGTAAACCGCCACGAGTTCATCACGCGTGGTCGGCATCTTCATCCCGACCCGGTCGAGCCAATCTTGCCGGATAAAGCCAGCCCGCGACCAATGGAAGGCCGGAAGATCCGGCACATAATAAATTTTCCGATCCGGCGCCATGGACCGCACGATATTCCAGGCATCTTTTGGAATGGTCTGCCACAATTCAGGCGCGTACTTGGGCAAGAGATCGTCTAAAGGCAGCAGCACCTTCGCCTCGATGAGTTCAAGCCCGAATTTCAGATCAAGAATTTTTATGGCTTCAGGCATTTGTCCTGACGCCATGTACTGCCGCATGCCCCGGAAATAGCCGGTACGCCCTTCCCATTCCCAGGAGATCGTCAGCGGGGCCGCCCCGTAGGTTTTTTCCACGTATTGGAAATACGGATCACCCGGCTGCTCGCTCGGATCAATCCGGCCTTCGGCCAGGTCCCAGGGGCCAAACGCCAACACAAACCGATAGCCCCCCGAGTCCTGAGCAAGAGCAGCCTGCAGGCTGATAAGCACCCAACAACCCACAATACATGAGATTATCGACAATCTCTTAATGTTCATGACATCTTCTCCCTGGACTCAAACGTTATTTTTTGACAACGGCTTAGTTCGTTGGCGTTGACTTCATCGGTATCGAAATCGCTATCGCTATCGGTATCGAATTCTTGCTGTTTCCGGCGTTTGTATCTTGCTTGGATTTTTTCCGAACGCTAGAGCTTTTCCCCTCCGCCGTCTTCTCGTTGCAGTGGGCGATTTCGATAGCGATCCCTATTTCGATTATTCGTCGAAACCCGGGGAAGTGCTACTTGTCTTTATTCTGCAAGGGCAGGTGAATAATGAAGGTGGTGCCACAGCCAACCCCGGTTTCAAAATCGATGGTGCCATGATGGCTCTCGGTGATGATGGTCCGGGCTATGGCCAGTCCCTGACCGCTCCCCTTGCCAACACTTTTGGTGGTAAAGAAGGGATCAAAGATCCGGGTGCGAATATTTTCCGGAATACCACTGCCGGTATCCGTTATACGAATCTCTGCGAAATCGCCAAGATTCGTAGTTTTCAAGGTAATTGTACCCTTACCGGCTGCATCACTGTCAATTTGCTGGTCCGCGATGGCATGCGCAGCATTGACAATCAGGACAAGGACAACCTGATTGATGGCAGAAATGTTACACGGTATCAAGGGAAGGGCAGGGTCGAGATCTGTTTCAATATTTGCCACATATTTCCATTCGTTGGTGGATACAGTTATCGTATTCCTGATGGCGTCATTGAGATCGGCCAAGGCTGTGGCATCCTGGCCCGGTTGGGCGAATCGTTTGACTGAACCGACAATATTTGAGATCCGCTCCAAACCCTCGAAGGTATCAGCAAAGGCCCCGGAGATCTCCTTGAAAAGAGAGTCGAGCTGGTGATTTTTCCTGCTCATTTCAACTTCTTCCAAGGTTACGGATACGGAAAGGCCATTCTTGAGCGCGTCAAAGAATGCTTCATCGGCTGCGAGAACCTCAACGAGTTCCTTGAAGGCATCATCAAGGAATCGGGCATTGTTAATCACATACTGGGTCGGGGTGTTGATCTCGTGGGCGATACCGGCGGCGAGCTGGCCAATAGATTCCAGCTTTTGGGCATGGAGAAGCTGGGTCTGCAGTTGCTTGAGATGGGTAATATCAGTTACCACCGCAAAGAAACCATGAAACCGCCCTTCCCCATCATAGAGGGTGGTCGGGGTGACAAGTGTCGAGACGATGTGGCCGTCTGAACGGGTGAAGTTTACCTCAAACTTCAGGGCAAATTGGCCATTGGCCGACTTGAGTTTTGCCTCGAAGACCGCCCTATCCTTTGCC
Source organism: Desulfoprunum sp. (assembly GCA_030696435.1). Lineage (GTDB taxonomy): Bacteria > Desulfobacterota > Desulfobulbia > Desulfobulbales > Desulfocapsaceae > Desulfoprunum. The sequence continues at coordinate 5,401 of JAUYSF010000454.1, forward strand.
TCGATAAAGTGTGCACATTCCCTGCCGATCAGCTTGTCTGGCACCATTCCGAGCATGTTGCTCATCTGCCGGTTAACATAGGTCAGTCTTCCATTCCCGTCGACGATCAGGATGCCTTCCTGCATGGTCTCAACGAGGTTGCGGTATCGCTCTTCGCTGGCAATCAGTTCGGCGTTTCGGCGATTGAGCTGCTCGGTACGTTGTTCAACAAGGCTTTCCAAGCGCTGATTCAGGATTGCCAACTGTTCTTCCGCCTGCTTGCGCTCTGAGATTTCGGCCTGGAGCTCATTATTCGTCCCGGCCAGCTCGGCAGTCCGCTCCTCAACCCGGGTTTCAAGCAACTCCTTGGCCTCTTGCAGCCTTTTGGTGAGTTCTCTGTTGTGCAGATGCACAGCAAGGCGGGCCAGCAGTTCTGCCAGTTGAAAGGGCTTGGTGATATAGTCCACCGCCCCTGCTTCCAGCCCTTTTACTTTGTGCCCCGTTTCCAACAGGGCCGTCATGAAAATCACCGGAATCTCTTTCGTGCTCGCCATGGCCTTCAGCCTGCGGCAGGTCTCATAGCCGTCTATCCGCGGCATCATGATGTCGA
>JAUYSF010000389.1 GCA_030696435.1 Desulfoprunum sp.
CTGATGCTACGGGCGATAGTGCTGAAGATCTTGTAGAACACCTCTTCATTGCGTTCCAGCAGAGTGATCCTAAAACCGTGCAGGTCGGTGGCAAAGGAGGTCAGCGGTACCACACAGATACCGGTGGCCCCGAGGAGATAGTAGACGAAACGCTTATCCATGGAGGTGTCAGGCGGGCTGACCAGTAACTCCACCATCTCTCTGATTTCCTTGTTGTCAATGGGCAGGGTCTGGCTGGCCGTGAGTATGCCCCACTCGAAACAGACGCTCATATAAAATGCCCCGTTGGGCCGATTGACCAGCACGCCTTTGACATCCTTCAGACAGTTATAGGCAATGTTGGAGAATTTTTCGTATCTTTTGATCCTCTCGGCCAGATAAATGGGGTACTGGGGATGGGTGACAACCTTCGGATAGACCATCTGCGGCAGGGTGGTCGAGCAGACCTCGACCATTTTAGCATGGAGGATCGAGGTGATGTACTTGGCAAACATCGGATCCTTATCGGCATTATAGATCTCGATCCAGCCGCAGCGCGAGCCGGGCCAGGGCATTTCTTTCGAGATACCGCGCATGGCAATGGCCGGTACATCGCCCACCACATCAGAGAGCGGTGAGGTGCTGGTGCCGTTGTAGACCATATTGTGATAGATCTCATCACAGATCAGAAAGAGGTCATAGCGATGCGCAATTTCGACGATTTTCTTGAGGATCTCGGTAGGATAGACCGCCCCGGTGGGATTATCGGGGTTGATGATCAGGATACCCGCCACAGCCGGGTTGTACTTGACGTGTTTTTCAATATCGTCGATATCCGGATACCAGTGGTTGTTCGGATCGAGGATATAGGTCAGCGGCTTGTCACCGACATGGGCGGCCTCCGCTGAAGAGTGGGTGGTGTAACTCGGGGTCGGGACGATGACCCTGGCCGTGCGGCGCAAAAAACCAAAGACCTTCGAGATCGCGTCACCGAGCCCGTTGAAGAAGATGATGTCCTCGGCGGTAATCTGAACCTTGCCCCGCCTGTTGGTCTGCTCGGCGATAAACTCACGGGTGGACAGCACCCCTTTGGTAGGCGAATAGCCGTAACTGCGATCCTCCATGACCGCCTCGGCGACGATCTCCTTCATCCATAGGGGAATCAACTCTCCTTTGGCAACGGGATCGCCGATATTCTCCCAGTTGACCTTCAACCCGAGTTTCTCAAGCTTGGTGCCGACATTGACAATATTGCGAATTTCATAGGTTAATTCGCCGGCGCCGCTATGTACTATATCCGTTCTCATGCTCCCTCACTCCTCCTGTGCGTGACCTCCAGCCTCAATCGGAGGGCAACGGCCTCTCCTCGTGCTGGAAACCCTCTGGAATACCACAGCGACAGAGCCAAGTCAAGACGGCTCAAAGACACGACAACAGGCCTTCATGCTTCGTCATATTTATGCAATTTGTTCTGCAAGGTCTTCCTGGTTATGCCAAGCCGCCTGGCCGCCTCGCTTTTATTGCCCTTGGTCTCATCAAGGGTTTGAAATATCGTCTCTTTCTCAACTTCAAAAAGGGATGCTGGTTTGCTGCCGCCGGCCGATTCCAGTCCTGCCGCCAGCTTCTGGATGGTCAGAGGCAGACTCTTTTCGCTCAACTGCTCGCCCCGCATGAGGATGACGCCCCGCTCAATGGCATTCTCCAGCTCCCGGACATTGCCCGGCCAGGGATAACGGCAGAGCAGGGCCAGGCACTCGGGGGTAATGCTCTCCACCCGACGGCGGTTCTTCTGGGCGAAAATCTTGGTAAAATGCTGGACGAGCAGGGGAATATCCTCCTGGCGATCTCGCAACGGCGGCACGGAGAGCATGACCACATTCAGCCGATAATAGAGATCTTCCCGGAAATTGCCACGGCGCACCTCATCTTCGAGATCACGGTTGGTGGCGGCGATGATCCGGACATCGACACTGATCGTCTCTTCGCCACCGACCCGCTGCAGCTCCTGTTCTTGGAGAACCCTGAGCAGTTTGACCTGCATGGCCTGGGTCGTTTCACCGATCTCATCGAGAAAAAGCGTGCCGCCGTCGGCCTGAACAAACTTGCCCTCCCGCCTGCGGTCGGCCCCGGTGAAGGCGCCTTTTTCATGGCCGAAGAGTTCGGATTCCAGCAGACCTTCGGCCAGGGCCGCGCAGTTCACCTTGACAAAGGGGCCGTCCCGGCGCAGGCTGTTGTGGTGCAGGGCCTCGGCCACCAGCTCCTTGCCGGTTCCCGACTCGCCGGCGATAAGGACGGTGGCCTCGGTCGGGGCAACGTAGGTGATCATATCAAGCAGCTCACGCATCGGCGGCGAGGTGCCGATGATTGAGGTAATAAGCGGCTCGGCCTCTGCAACGCCCTGTTGTTGCTGCTCGGCCACCTGACGACGGTCTACCGCCCGCTCAAGGGCTAAGCGCAGACGATCGAAATCGAGGGGTTTGGTGAGATAATCATGGGCCCCGTGCCGGATCGCCTCGACGGCGGCATCGACCGAGGAATAGGCCGTCATGATGATGACCGGCAGGGCGGGCTGCATGGCATGGATACGCGAAAAAGCCTCCCGACCATCCATCCGCGCCATGCGCACATCCATCAGTACCGCATCGTACGCGTGTTTTTCCACGGCGGCAACAGCCGTCTGGCCGTCATCGGCCTCAACGCAGCGCCACCCCCAGTCTCTGAGCATGGAACAGAGCATGTAGCGATGCACCTGCTCGTCGTCCACCACGAGAACAGTGGTCTGCCTCTCTTTTTTTGCCAAAATTCCCCCTGCTTGATTTTTGCCGTTTTTTCAGTGGCCTGCGTGAATACCCGCGTCGATCAGCGAATTTTCTCAAGCAACCAGAGGATATTTTCACCAAGGACCTGCATGGTTTTCATTCCCTCCTCATCCTTCTCCACCTCGCCCTTCTCACGACCGATTCCGACATTCCAATAGCTCGAACCAACAATGATCATCTGGCCGATCAGGAAAAAATGGTTCATACTGTCGAAGACATGTATGGCACCTGCCCTTCTGACTGCCACCACGGCGGCCCCGAGCTTGCGTTTGAACAAATCACCGTTGGCCTTGCTCACCATGCCGCAGCGATCCATGAGGGCCTTCATCTCAGAAGAGACATCGGCAAAATAGGTAGGTGAGCCCAGGAGTATTGCATCGGCACCTTGCATCTTCGCA
>JAUYSF010000024.1 GCA_030696435.1 Desulfoprunum sp.
GGTTGATGAAGATATGGCCATGCTCGGCGATATCGGCAAACCCCTGGATATTCTTCGGATTACCCTTAGCCACCAGCAGGCCTTGTTCCCGGTAGCAGAGGTTGACGAGTTGCAGCGGGATATCGGCCAGGAAGCGCTGGATGTAGGAGATATTGTACTCGCCGGTGGTCTCATCGAGAAGATGCGAACCGGCGATGTGGGCCTCGCCGCGCTTGATTGCCATGATGCCGCCCATCGAGCCGACATGGGCAGAGGAGATGCGGATGAGCGGGCGCTGGGTGTGCAGTTGATTGGCCAGTAGATCGAGGATATTGTCATGGCTGCCGATACAGACCAGGGTTGCATCGACCTCGGCCTTGGCCCGCAGGAGCTCGATTTGCACCTTTTCACCGGCACCGATCCCCTCCTTGCCGGCGGGGATAATGAGCAGGCCGTCGGCCCGCACTAGTGACATGACGGCACCCGCACCCTTGCCGGCCGGGGTGGCCATCAGCGTATCGCCGACCTTGCCGAGTGTCACCCTGACGAATTCATCGACGCCCATGGCCGAGTGGACCGGACGGGAGATAGTGGCATCAATGATCTGGGGTTGGGGCTGTTCCTGGCCGAGGAAGGAGGCGATCATCTCGCGCAGAAAGATACGCATGGTCAGCACTGCTGAGACCGGATAGCCCGGCAGGCCGATCACCGGGATATCACCCACCATGGCCAGGATAATCGGTTTTCCCGGTTTTATGGCTACCCCGTGCACAATCACCTCGCCGACCTCCGCCAGGACCTGGGAGGTGTAATCCCTGGTACCGGCCGAGGCACCGGCGTTGAGGATGACAAAATCGTTATCTGCCACAGCCTGCAGAATGGCGTCTTTGAGCAGGCGGGGATCGTCGGGGACAGGGGTGGCCCGGGTGGCGACCGCACCCCATTCGTTGAGGTAGCCCGCCAGGATGCGTGAATTGAACTCGATGATCTGACCGGGCAGGCCGGGTTGACCTGGCTGGATGAGCTCACTGCCGGTGGGGATGACCACTGCTCGTGGCGGACATTGCACCTCGATCTCGGTCACGCCGGTGGCGAGCATTGCCCCCTGGTCGATGGGTCGCACCTGATGACCTTCCGGCAGGATGAGCTCGGTGGCCACAATATCCTCGCCGATAGTGCGGACATGCTGCCAGGGCGTGGCCGGCTGGATGAGTTCCACCTCGGAATCGCTCACGTAGTGCACGTCTTCGATCATTACCACGGCATTGCAGCCCTTGGGGATGGCGTTGCCGGTATTGACGGGAATAAAACGGTCTTTGCCGAGCCGAACCGGATTGGCCTCGTTGGCCTGAGCGAGATCGAGGAAATGCACGGCTATCCCGTCCATCGCAGCGGCATTGTAGGCCGGCGAAGATCTGCGGGCGAAGACCGGCCGGGCCAGAATCCTGCCGAGGCAGTCATCAACGGCAATCATCCGGGCCGGTTTGCGGCTGAAAAAGCCGTGTTTGGCCAAGGCCTCATGCCAGATCGTCTTCGCTTCGGCCAGCGGTTTATTTTCGAGATAGATATTTCGGGTGTTCATAGATAGAGATAGACGGTGATGGTTGCTCCCTGACTTACGCCCTGGCTGCTCTCCGGGATGATGAAGTAGCCGTGGGCCCGTGACAGGGTAGAGATGGAGCCGGATTTGCCCAATATGGGTTCGGCGGTCCAGATGTCGTCTTGCCGGCTGAGTTGGACCCTGATCAGGTCGCGCCTGCCGGCTGCCGAATTCATGTTGCGGTCAAGGCGGGCGCTTATCGAGGCCTCGGGCAAAAGATCCGTGCTCAGGCCCGAGAGTCTGTCGATGGCCGGTCTGACAAAGAGATCGAAACAGACCATGGCCGATACCGGGTGGCCGGGCAGGCCGAAGACCGGGACCTCGTTGCTGAGACCGATGATCACCGGTTTGCCCGGTTTCAGGGCGACGCCGTGCACCAGGATGCCGGGCGGGCCCAGATCGGTGATGGCCTGTTCTCCCAGGTCGCGCATGCCGACCGAACTGCCGCCGGAAAAAAGGACGATATCATTTTCGCGTACGGCCTGCTCTAGGACCGGCATGAAGATCTCTTTCCGGTCCGAGACGATGCCGTAATCGACAGGTCGGGCGTGGGCGCGTCGGATGAGACCGGAAAGGGCGATGGCGTTGATGTCACGTATCTTGCCGGCCCGTGGCGTTTCGCTAAAGGGGATGATCTCATCACCGGTTGAGATGATGCCGACTCTCACCGTGCGGGTGACCTGCACCTCGCTGATGCCGAGTCCTGCCAGCAAACCAAGGTCCTGCGGTCGCAGGAGTCGACCGGCGGGCAGGGCCAGCGCGCCTTTGGCAATATCTTCGCCCTTACCAATAATATTACTGCCCGAACCGAGGCCCTTGACCACCTCGATCAGGGTGTCATCGACCGGCACCGTATGTTCAAGCATGATGACGGCATCGGCCCCATCGGGCAGGAGGCCGCCGGTGGCGATACGAAAACATGAGCCACCTTTCACCTCGCCTTTCGGAGGCTCGCCCATGCGGACCTCGCCTGTGATCTGCAGATAGCCCGGCATCGATTCACTGGTTCCAAAGGTGTCGGTGGCCCTGACGGCAAAGCCATCCATGGTCGAGCGGGCATGAGCAGGGAGATCTTCAGGCGACAACACCGGGGCAGCAAGAACCCGGTCCAGGGCCTCTGCCAGGGGAATTGTCTCTGTCTCCGGGGTATGGTGCTGGAGATGGTGGAGCAGAATCCGCAGGGCCTCGTCCACCGGAATGAGGCCGGTGCGGCCGAGCATGTCGCGGGTGTTTTCAATCATGACAGGCCTCCCTGACAGTGAGGTTGAGGGGTCTGTTCTGTTCGAGATATCCCGCCAGTTCCTTTTGCCCACCTTCTTTGCCGTCAAGATCGATGTGGCTGATATGGCCGAGAAGGGCTGGGCTGATCTTAAAAAATGCCAAGAGATTCTTTGCGTTGATAGATACACCTGTGGCCAGAAGGGCCGGGCCGCGGTCCCTGGCGATACTGTTGAAGAGCTTGAGGGTTATGCTGATAACCTTGTGATCCTGCTGGACGGCCGGTTTTTCTTTGAAAGTGGTGCGCAGGGCGGCATGGAAACTGTTTTTTCGAAAGATGGCCCCGGCTAGTCCCGGCATGGCGGCAGAGAGGGCCAGGACCTGGTTGTCACCCTCAAGCGGGGTTTCGAGATCATCGATTGCCGTGCCATTGAGGAAGATGGTCTGAATATCGTTGATGATGTAGTCGTTGGAGAATTCGGGGAGTTTGGCAAGGAAGGCCCCGAGGGTCTCCCCTGATCGGCTCTGTATCGCGATGCCGCCCTGAAGAACGGTGGCAAAGAGGGGCACAGTGCCGGGATCGACAAGGAGCTCAAGGGTTGGCCGATTGTGAGGTTGGGATTCCATAAATGGTATAGTTATTATTAAACGACGGCTTCGCCGGTTGCAGGTTTTTCCGGTATGTCTTACCTTGCATACAGTCAGGCGCCGCCGTTGTTGATGATATGTGCAGTATACCAAAAAAAACGCCTGAAATAAATATGAAAAATCGGCCGTCTCTCCCAGAGACTTCCTTAAAAGGAGGAAAAATGACAGAGCTGGAGCTTAAGTCTCTGCCCGGATATACCGCCTTTGCCGGGCCTGTGGTCGCCGTCATCATGGATGGAGTCGGTATCGGCCCCCATGACGAAAGTGACGGTGTCCATGTTGCCTATACCCCGACCCTCGACCTCCTGTTTCAGGAGGAGCTGATGGTCCGCCTGCAGGCCCACGGCAAGGCCGTAGGTCTGCCCTCCGATGACGACATGGGCAACTCCGAGGTTGGCCATAATGCCCTGGGGGCCGGACGGGTCTTTGCGCAAGGGGCGCGCCTGGTCAACGAGGCGATTAAGAGTGGCGCGATATTTACCGGCAGGACCTGGAACGAGGTGCTGGACCGGGCGCAGCGAGGAGGAACGGTCCATTTCATCGGTCTTGTTTCAGACGGCAATGTCCACAGCCACATCGATCAACTCTACGCCCTCATCGACCGCTGTGCCGCCCTTGGTGTCCACCGGATTCGGGTCCATGCCTTGCTTGATGGCCGTGATGTTGGCCAAAAGAGTGCCATGGACTATATCGAACCGCTCGAAAACCACCTTGCCGCCCTTTCAAGCGGTGGCCGGGATTACCGCATCGCCTCGGGCGGCGGTCGGATGGTCACCACCATGGACCGCTACAACGCCAACTGGCCGGTCGTAGAAAACGGCTGGCAGGCCCATGTCCTGGGCCTTGGTCGGCAGTTCGGATCGGCTGCCGAGGCGGTCGAAACCTATTACGCCGAAGACCCGGAGATGACGGACCAATACATGGCAAGCTTTGTCGTGGCTGACTGCGGCATTCCCGTTGGTACCATCGAAGACGGTGATGCGGTCATCTGTTTTAATTTCCGGGGGGACCGGGCCATCGAGATCTCCCGGGCCTTCGAGGAGAAGGAGTACGAATTCAGCGAATTTGATCGTCAGCGCTTTCCGGACGTGATCTATGCCGGTATCATGCAGTATGACGGCGACGCCCTGATCCCCCAAAAATATCTGGTTGAACCGCCGGCCATCGACCGGACCCTCGGCGACTATCTCTGCGCCGCCGGTGTCACCTCCTACGCCATCTCCGAAACCCAGAAGTTCGGGCATGTGACCTATTTCTGGAACGGCAACAAGTCCGGCTATATAGACGAGACGCTGGAGAAGTATGAGGAGGTGCTCTCCGACCGGATCACCTTCGACCTCAAACCCTGGATGAAGGCCGGTGAAATAACCGACCGGGT
>JAUYSF010000059.1 GCA_030696435.1 Desulfoprunum sp.
CGATCAGCAGGAAGAAAGGCATACCAGCAGTTGCCAGAGCGGAGAAGAAGATAACATGACCGGCCACACCGAGGTAGGGCGCAATAACCAAGGCTACCGGCAGGGAGATGGCGATCGCCGCCACGTTCATGATAAAGTTGGTCATGACCATAACGAAGAAGGCAATACTCAGGATAAACAGAACTGCAGGGGCCTCTTTGAAGAGGGCCAGCCAATTGACCGCCAACCACTCAGCGGCATGGGTCTGCCAGAGACAGAATCCGATCGACATTGCGCCACCGAAGAGCAGGATGATATTCCAGGGAATATCCTCAAGGTCCTCGACCGTCAGAATATTGAGAACAAAGAACAGCAGGGTGGAGGTCAGAAGAATCGAGGTCTTGTCTATGTTCTTCAGGGCCGGGACCCAGTTTTTTGCGGCGATGACAACAATGACCGAGAGCACGATTAAGAGGGTCAGCTTCTCGTTCCTGCTCCAGGCACCGAGCTCAATGTACATCCGTTTGGCACGCTCTTTGAGTCCTGGGATAACGGCCCTTTCAGGCTTACAGAAAAACATCATCAGGCCCCAGATCGCAAAGACCATGATCCAGCCTAACGGAAAGAGGTAATAGGTCAGCTCGAAAAAGCTGATCTCGATGCCGGACATTTCCTTCATGAAGGCGATGGCCACGGCGGCCCGGGCCGAACCGAGCAGGGTGATGATACTACCGGCACCGGCGACATAGGCCATACCGATGAACAGACCTTTACCGAATTTGGTCGGTTTGTCGTCCTCGGAATAGAGGGCATTGATCGCCAGGAGCAGCGGAAACATGGTGGCCGCCACCGCGGTATGGGCCATCATATGGGTCAGAGCCACGGTCATAACAAAGCAGCCGAGGTAGATCATGCTGGTCCGCTCACCGACGATGGAGAGCATCTTATAGGCCATTCTCTTGGTCAGACCGCTCTTGGTGAAGACCAGACCAATAACGATCGAACCGAAGATAAAGAGGACAGATGGGTCCATGAAGTCCTTGAAGGCCACTTCCGGCTTGCGGATGAGAAACATGGCCTGGATCACGCCGATGGCGATACCGGTGACACCAATCGGCAGGACCTCAAAGATCCACCAGGTGGCCGCCAGAGCAAAGAGTGCCAGAGCGCCCTTGCCCTGCACGGACAGGCTGAAGTGCTTGCCCATCGGATCGATGGCATCCGGCCAGGCCGGGGCATAATAGATGATACAAAACAGAGCAACCCCAAGAAAGAGGAAAAACACCCTTTTCCAGTCACACGGGGTCTTGACCTCCGCTGCTTCGATATATGTTGATGACATGTTATCCATCCCTTTCTATTTGGTATTGATTGAGATAAGTTTTTCGCCCAGGGCTCCGAAGATCTCAGCGAGTTTGACCACACCTACCAGCTTGCCGTTATCCTCGACCGGCAGTACCGTCTCCTTACAGATGACCATGATCGACATAGCATGGATGAGATCAGTGGCGGCGGGCAGCACCCGGATACCTTTTTCGATGACCTTGGTCAAAGCGGCATTCAGATGATTGACGCCCTCCTTGATCATCACACCATTCAAGAGAGTGGACAGATCGCTGTATTCGGCGGTTTTGCCTTCAAAATTCTTTATATCCACCGTGTCAAGCAGGGTCGAAAAAAGCACCCGCAGGATGCCCTGCTGGGTGACCCGACCGATCAAGCCGCCCTGGTCATCTACCACCATCAGTTCGCTGAAGCCGCAGGGGCCGGTGCTGCCGATCGGGCAGAACGACCGCAACTGCCCAATTGCTTCCTGGACCGTTCCGCTTTCCTTCATGCAGGGAAAACCGGAAAGGGGGATCATGATGTCTTGTACCGTCTGGTTTTCAGTACTCACAAGTATTCTCCTTCTCGTGAAAATAGCCGTTTTCGGCCTATATCATTCAGATCCTGCGCCATTATTGAGCGTGGCACAGAACCTCTCGTTTCTACCAGCCTTTGGTGTGGAGGATCTTCTCGATCTCCTTGACGCTCTTTGACTCCAGGACATGCATCCGCTTGTCTTTGGCTTCGCTGATCTTGTCCATCAACTCGGTGATATTGACCGGTTTCTCGATAAAGTCCTCGGCCCCAAGCTTCATTGCCTCGATGCTGGTCTTGATCGAACCCTGACCGGTGAGCATGATGATCTCAGCATCCGGCTGTTTGGCCTTGATCCGCTTCAGAGTCTCAAGACCATCGATGCCCGGCATCGACAGGTCGAGAACAATGAGATCAAAGCTCTGAGCCTCGACTGTTGCTACCGCGTCCTCGCCCCGTGTGAGGGTAGTGACCTTCAGGCCTCGTGCCTCCAGGCGTTCAGCCAGGGTCGTCAGGAAGTCTACTTCATCGTCAACCAGTAAAACCTTGGCCTTCAATTGTTCCACCATATCGTCTCCTCTTTCTCGGTTAAATATTTACAGGGAGGGCGCACTACCAGGCGCGCCCTCATTGATAATCCTATTTACTCTCCGGGGCGTGCTGTTCAACTGCGGCCGGTGCCGTGCCATTCTGGAGTGCCATCGCCACTTTTTTGGCTTTGCAGTTCTCAATCGGACAGTTGATCGCAGGCTCTTTGTGCAGCCTGTTATCACTTGGATGCCATCCCCAGACAAAGAGCATGACCATAAAACCGACAATATAGGCCAGGGTTACATGCCAACCCTTGCGCACCCAGAGCAGGACATTGCGCGCTTCCGGGAATTTATTGGTGATGGCAACACCGGCGGAGGAACCAAACCAGATCATCGAACCACCGAAGCCGACGGAATATGCCAAAACACCCCAGTCGTAGTGGCCCTGGACCAGACAGAGTTTGGTCAGCGGAATGTTATCAAAAACAGCAGAGACAAAACCGAGGACAAAAGCGGTCATCCATGAGGCGTCCGGCAGGGTCTCAACCGGCATCATCGAGGCGCACATGACAAGGCTCAACAAGAAAATGGTACCCATGATCGAGGCAGGCACCTCTTTCCAAGGGATCGGTCGTAGCAATGCGCCAATAAGAATAGCGGCCCAGACACCGAGTGCGGGCATATCTAAATAGTAGTTGGTGAGAATCGCCCCGATCAGAATCATGATAACGATAACGATCTTCAAAAAGTCAACCCTGACACCGCTGGTATCGGCCACAACCACCGGTTGAAGCTTAAACTGCTGGTGGCCGGCAAAAAAGGCGATGATCACCAGGGATACGCCTGAAGCGATAAAACCATGTAGTACCTGAAGCGGGCTAACGCCATCGATCCACATCATCGTGGTGGTGGTATCGCCGACCACGGAACCGGCACCGCCGGCATTAGAGGCGGCAACGATACCGGCGATATAACCAATATGGACCTTGCCTTTGAAAACCACCAGAGCGATGGTGCCACCGATGAGAGCGGCGGCAATATTATCGAGAAAGGAGGAGATGATCGCAACAAACACCAGCAGGACTGCCGGCCCCATCCAACCGGAGGGCAGGTATTTCGGCAGGATCTCGGGGACACCGCATTCCTCGAAGATCTTGGCCAGGATACCGAAACCGAGCAGCAGACCGAGCAGATTCAGGACAACCGGCCATTCACCCTGGCGCATGCTCTTGTCCATGATCTGATCGAGCATTGGGGTTTTGCCAATGAGATGCTCGACCAAATGGAAACCGTCGTCAAAAAACAGTTTGAACAGGGTAATGACGACCAAACCTGTGACCGCGACATAGAAGGTCTGGTTATGGAACAGGGCTACGCCCAGCAATATTAGGGCAAAGAGGATGAATTCCACCCGGATGCCGAAAAGGGTCGGTACGTTGGGATCCAAGGCCCCGCCATGACCTGCGGCAAAGGCCAGGGCCGGTGCAAAGACCAGCAGGAAGGCCATCAGCCCCCATGCCATATTGCTTTTTGAAAAACGCAGTAAATGTTTCATACTCCTCCTTTTGAATTTCCGAAAACCTTTCTCTCAATTATCTGATCGATGCTGCATGTCGAAGCATCTCATCTAAAAAACAATTCCCCTCTCAGGCAATCCGCAAACACCGGCTATTTAGCAATCCCCATGCCATCCGTAAAATACCGGGATAATAAATGTCAACATACTCATTTTACATAGCATTTAATCATTAGAGGTGAATTGGTATTCATTTTCTCGCAGCCGCTGCCCCGGCAGTACGTTTCAATAGGTTTCATTATGTTCCCGATCTCCGTCTCACGCCTTATCGTCAGCGCATGATGCCATTACCCCGCACAAAAACAAATAATTGGTTTATAGAATATACTTATATATCGTTATTTAACTGAATTAAACATACAAATAATAAACTAGCCAAGGGATTACTCCAACCAAAAACTCCCCATCCAGACAACTCACACGACCAAAATGAAACAACTTCCGGTATGTGCAGGAACGTTTTGGAACATA
>JAUYSF010000063.1 GCA_030696435.1 Desulfoprunum sp.
CGGCCAGACAAATCGTCGAACTGCACGGCAAACTGCCGGCCAGGGTCTATGCCTGCGTCGGCGGCGGCTCAAACGCCATGGGCATCTTTCAGGGCTTCATGCACGATGCGGTGGAACTCGTCGGGGTTGAGGCCGGAGGCCACGGCATCGCAACCGGCAGGCACGCCGCCAGGCTCTGCGGCACGGATGCCAGCCCCGGCGTGGCCCAGGGCTACAAGACTATGTTCCTGCAGAACAGTGACGGCCAGATGCTCGAGACCCATTCGGTGGCGGCCGGCCTTGATTATGTCGGGGTCAGCCCGATCCTCTCCGATCTGGCTGATAAAAAACGGGTACGCTTCGAGTCGGCAACCGATACCGAGGTCATTGCCGCCCTCGATCTGACCATGCGCCTTGAGGGGATCATCCCGGCCCTTGAATCCTCCCATGCCTTTGTCCAGGCCTTCAAAGAGGCCCCGGAGCTGAGCCCGGAGGATGCGATCATTATCAATATGTCGGGTCGCGGCGACAAGGACATCTTCACCATCGCCCATGCCTTCGATGATCCTTCCTGGAAGGAGTTCATCATTGCCCGCGCCGACGAATATAGAAAATAGCCCGGCACCGATCTGGTGCCTTGTCAAATAGTACAGGTGACAGCCATGCAACTTGAACAAATTCTGAAAAACCGCCGGCAGGAAAAAGACATCCTGCTGATGACCCATATCGTCCTCGGTTACCCTTCCTTCGAGGTCAACCGGCAGGTTATCCGCCAGATGGTTGAAAACGGGGTGGACTGCATCGAAATGCAGATCCCCTTCTCCGAGCCCATGGCCGATGGCCCGGTTATCCTCAAAGCCAACCAGGACAGCATTGCCGCCGGTACGACCATCGCCGACTGCCTGGCATTCGGGGCGGAGATGGCCGCGACCTACGACATCCCCTTCCTCTTCATGACCTATTACAATATCGTCTTCAAATACGGCGAAGAGCAATTTCTGCAGAAAACCAGGGAGATTGGCATCAAGGGTCTGATCATCCCCGATCTGCCGCCGGAGATGGGCGAAGACTTTTTCCGTCTGGCCGAGATAAGCGAAATCGCCCCGGTCCTGATCTTTGCTCCGACCTCAACCGACGAACGCATGGCCGAACTCAACCGCTGGGCCAAGGGTCTCATCTACTGCGTGGCCCGCCGGGGGGTTACCGGCAAGAAATCTGAACTCGGCGACGACTTCAACCACTACCTGGCCCGCTGCCGCAAGGCCACCGACCTGCCCCTGGCCGTCGGTTTCGGCATCCAGAACCGAGCTGATGTCATGGCCTTGGTCGGCAAGGCCGATATGGCAGTGATCGGCTCCCAGACCATCCGCCTCGTCGAAGAACAGGGGCCGGACGCAGTAGGCCCTTTTATCGCCGGACTCCGCTGAAACCGCCCAACTTCCTCAAGGGTTCGCTAGATCCTGAGCCCTTGAGGAAGCAAGTCCCTTCCACATAAGCACTCACCCGTTTGTTACCCGCAGGCCCAGACAATTCAGCGCAAGTCTTTGTTTGGCCGTTATTTCTGCAAGAAAAATTCCAACGTCATATCGCAGCGATCTGTTATCACAAGGATATTTTTTAATATATATGCGATAACTGCTTGAAAAACGACTCGTTGTTGTTTAGAGAGATCAGGTGACAGGAAGAGACCGCAGGTTGTTCTTTCAATGAATTCCGAGAAATACCTTGCATGGAAAAAACATTCGCCGAACGCCGGGCACATCCCCGGTACAGTGTTAAAAATAATATCCTCCTCTATAACGAAATCACCTTCGCGGAGATCTTCAATATCAGCAAAGGCGGAGTATGTTGCCGATTTATCATAGAATCGAAGGAGCAGCACACGGCCTGCACCACCGTTGATCTCCTCAACACCGCAGATAAATTTTACATCCAGCAACTCTCTTGCAGGGATTTGAACTGCCATGAGCTATCAGCTGTCGACATCACCCCAGTCTCGGCGGTAATCCGGGATTGCAGGCTACAGTTTCTCGATCTCGACGACATCCAGAAAAAGCTCTTGGAGTCCTTTATCGAACTCGCCGCTACCGATCAGGATTGAGCACTTTTCTCACTCGCCGGCAGCCTTATTCCGACGCCAGTGAGGGTGAGTTATGGCCAATTTATTGATCTTGTAATTCAGGGCGCGGGGACTGATCCCCAGTTTTTTTGCAGCATTTTTCTGGACCCAAAGAAACTCTTCCAGGGCTCGCAAGATTAACTCACGTTCCTGCCCGGCCAACGAGTCACCTCCCTCCATCTGCACCTTGACAGACCGTTGCAGCGGAGATTGCTCAGAAGGCGCCTCAGACTCTTTTTTCGCGCCAGGCAGCGAGAGACTCTCGGCGTGGACCAGATGGTTATCTTCAAGAATGACCGCTCTCTCGATAGTATTAGCCAATTGCCGGATATTACCGGGCCAGTCGTAGGCCTCAATCAACCTCACCGCCTCTGCACTAAAGCCACTGATCTCCCGTCGCATGGACTGGCAACTCTTGCGCAGGAGGACCTCGGCCAGCGGCATCAGGCATTCTTTCCTTTCCTTGAGAGAGGGCAAGCGGATGGGCAGCACATTGATCCTGTAGTAGAGGTCTTCCCTGAACAGGCCCGTCTCCACCTGCCGCACCAGATCTCTGTTGGTTGCGGCAATAATCCGGACATCGGCATAAATGGTCTTATTGCCACCGACCCGCTCGAAGGATTTTTCCTCCAAGACCCGCAGGAGTTTGGTCTGCAGGCCCATATGCATCTCCCCAATTTCATCGAGAAAGATCGTGCCCCGACTCGCCTGCTCAAACCGGCCTATCCGCTGTTTGTCAGCTCCGGTAAAGGCCCCTTTTTCATGGCCAAAGAGCTCGGATTCGAGCAGATCGACGGGGATATTGGCACAGTTGATCTTGACAAAGGGCTTCGTGCGGCGCGGAGAATTAAAATGCACCGTGCCGGAGAGAAAACTCTTGCCGGTGCCGGTATCGCCGGTGATCAGGATCGTGGAATCGGTCTTGGCAAAACGCTCAAGGCTCTTGAGTATATCCTTCATTTTCGGACTCTTGGCTACAACATCCCGAAAGTCATAGACCACATCCTGTTTGCGGCGGTGATAGGCAATCTCATAGCGCTGATCGCGGATTTCCAGAGCCCGATCAAGAGAGATATTGATCCGTTCCTTCGACACGGGATGGACAAGGAAGTCACTGGCTCCGCTATTGATGGCCCGGACAATCAATTCAGCCTTTTCCGATCTACTGGTAATGATGATGGGCAGGAAGGGATTCTTGCTGTGGATCTTTTCCAAAAGCTGCATTGACTGGCCATCGACTGAGTCGATATCGAGGAAGACCAGATCGTACTGGCGGGCATTGATCTCCTCTTGAAATTCCTCCTCATTCGTCTTACAAGTCAGGACACAGCGGTGCTCAAGGGCGGAAACCATGGCCCCGGTGGTTTGGGCGGACGAATCGAAGATCAGTATCGTGTACATTGCGGCCATTGTTGCAAAAGGGTAAAGAGGATTTCAAAATTGTAATTCCTTCCTTCTTTATACGAGACTGACCAAAAAAATGCAAATCCAAGGATCGACTTCTCAACAGGATGATATGAAGAACCAGGACAACCTGCCGAAGGATGGCCCAATCCTGCCGACCAGCCCGCAAATCGAGATAGATGAAAAATGGATGAACCAGGCCCTGGAACAGGCCAGAATTGCTGCGACACACGGTGAAGTCCCAGTCGGCGCGGTGTTGACCGAAGCAGGTTCTCTCCTCGCCATTGCCGGTAACAGCCCGATATACCTCAATGACCCTACCGCCCATGCCGAAATCCTGGTACTGCGAGAGGCTGCTGCCAAGAAAGGCAATTATCGCCTGCCGGGCACAACCCTCTACGTCACCCTCGAACCCTGTGTGATGTGCATAGGTGCCATCCTCCACGCCAGAATCGAGCGCCTGGTGTTCGGGGCCCTCGACCCCAAGACCGGTGCGGTCCAGTCCTGTTATATGATTGGTTCGGATGGACTGCTCAATCACCGCCTTGAGATCACGTCCGGAATCCTCGGAGATGCCTGTTCAACCATTCTCAAGGATTTTTTCCGCCCCAGAAGAGAAGGTAAAAATCCATTGCCAAACCGCTGATGGCTTGATTTTTTTTGCCATGATGCATACTTTCCAAATACTTTTTGATTGCCAAATCGGCAGCGACAGTATACATAGTAGCTCACATTTACATCGAGCTATTCGATGATTGGAGAGGTGACCGAGTGGCTTAAGGTGCACGCCTGGAACGCGTGTGTACGCAAGTACCGTGAGTTCGAATCTCACCCTCTCCGCCATCCTGATGACACTTTTGATAGCCGGGCCCTGTGCAACGAAGAATCGCGAACCCCGCCAGGTCCGGAAGGAAGCAACGGTAGTGACACTCCTCGTGTGTTACAGGTAACCCGGCTATCATTTTTATACACTCCCCGCGCGTCCTTCCTCAGCCCAGGCCACGGTGTTGCATGTCCTATCTCGTCCTTGCCAGAAAATCACGCCCTCAGACCTTCGCTGAAGTTGTTGGTCAACGACCGGTGGTCAAGACATTGCAAAATAGTCTCGCCCGCAAACGCGTTGCCCACGCCATACTCTTTTCCGGCGTTCGCGGCGTAGGGAAAACCACGCTTGCCAGACTCATGGCCAAGGCCATCAACTGTACGGGCGAAACTGAAACCCCGCCCTGCAACGCCTGTCCCTCTTGCCGGGAAATCACCCTCGGCAACGCTCTTGATCTCTACGAAATAGACGGGGCCTCGAACCGGGGCATCCAGGAAATTAGAGACCTCAAGGACAAGCTGCGTTTTCTGCCGACTTCATCCCGCTACAAGATCATCATTATCGACGAAGTGCACATGCTGACCACCGAGGCCTTCAATGCCCTGCTGAAGACCCTTGAAGAACCGCCGGCCCATGTCTATTTCATGTTCGCCACCACCGAACTGCACAAGATCCCGATCACTATCCTCTCCCGCTGCCAACAGTATGAGCTCAAACGGGTACCGGCAGCCGAACTCTCCAGTCATTTCCAGCGACTGGCCCTCTTGGAAGGATTTGAGATTGAGTCTGCAGCCCTGGCCCTCATCGTCCGGGAAGCCGAAGGTTCGGTCCGAGACGGGCTCAGCTTGCTGGATCAGATCTTTTCCTTTGGCGAAAAACAGATCCGCACCGAGGATGTCGTTGAGGTGCTGGGCCTCGTTGATCGGGAGGTGCTCATGTGTCTTACAGCCGGCCTTCTTGACGGAGACAGGGCCGCTGCCCTTTTAGCCCTCGACGAGATATTTGCCTTCGGCATGGATATCAGGCGTTTTACTGCCGACCTCATGGGCTGCTTCCGCAATCTGATTCTCACTCGAATAGAGGGTTGCAACTCCTTGCTCGACCTGCCGGAGCAGGAGATTGCCCTCTTCAAGGAAATCGCCTTCAGGTATTCACTGGAAACCCTGCACATGAAACTCAACCTGCTCATGGAGGCGGTTGAAGAAATTCGCTACTCGGCACAACCACGACTTGCCCTCGAGACTGCCTTCCTCAAGATCATCGAGTCTGGAAATGTGATTCCAGTGGCTGCCCTTCTTGGCCATTTAGAGGAAATGCTGCAAAAATGCCGGAATGATACTCCTCCCACGGCATCCCCTTCACCCTCTCAAGGCGCCCAACCGCCAGCCTCGATCAAAGAGCAACCACAACCCCAAGGACAGCTTTATTCGCGCCCGGATGTTTCTGAAAATGCAGTAGTGCAAGCACCGCAGGCCGGAAAAGAATCGGCTCCCCCGCCGACCTCTACCACGGCAGTGCCGGAAAAAGCTGCCACGTTAACGCTGCCAGAATCCAGCCCGGCGCCCTCTGCCCCACCAACTGCCGCGAAAAACATCGAGCTCCATCCCCATGAACGGGATATCCGTCGAGATTGGCCGGACTTTGTCAAGTATGTGCAGGGCCAAAAGATATGGATGGCCCAGGACCTGCAAAGGGCCGATTCAGTGAAACAGACCGACCAGGAATTGCATCTCCGTTATAGCGATCCTGTTAATTGTGCGCTCTTGCGACAGAAAGAAAACCGCCAGTTCCTCAACGAATACTTCCTTGATTTTTTTCAAAAAAATCTCAAGATCCGGTTCATCATTCCGGACCAGCAGGATGCCGCCGAAACGCCGGAAGCTGACACCCCACAAAGCAAGAGACAACAGCTTGCAAGTGACCCCTTGGTCATCATGGCAGCCGAGGTATTCAACGGCCAGGTCGGAGACATCCGGGTTGGCCAGCAGAGCAGATAGACCCACTACCCACAGGATGAAGATATGGACATTGGCAGTATCATGCAGCAGGCCCAGCAGATGCAGGAAAAAATGGCAAAGATTCAACAGGATCTTGCACAGTTGGTCCTCACGGGATCCGCCGGAGGAGGCATGGTACAGACCAGGGTAACCGGCCAGGGTGAGATCATTTCCATCACCATCGAAAAAGGTTTGATCGCTCCGGACGAGGCCGATCTACTCCAGGATCTCATCACCGCAGCTGTAAACGATGGCCTGAGAAAGGCCAAAGAGGCCGGCAAACAGGCCATGGGACAACTCACCCACGGTGTGAACATTCCCGGCATTTCCAATCTTTTCTAATCCTTCAGAACTGTTACTATGCAGGTCATCCCTCCAGCCCTCGAACGACTCATAGAGAGCCTGAGCAAACTCCCGGGAATCGGCAAAAAGACAGCCACCCGCCTGGCTCTCAATATCCTCCGGCGTCCGGCCTCTCAAGCCCATGAACTTGCGGCATCGCTCTCAGAACTGCACAGCGCCATCCAGCTCTGTTCGTGCTGTTTTACTTTTTCCGAGACCGACCCCTGTGCCATCTGCGCCGACCCCAAAAGGAGCGCTGATCTCGTCTGCGTTGTCGAACAACCCGGCGACCTCCTGGCCATCGAGAAGACTGGCAGTTTCCGTGGCCATTATCATATCCTGCATGGCGTCCTCTCGCCGATGGACGGCATCGGACCAGAGGAAATCAAGGTCAGTGAACTGCTGGCCAGGGTCTGTAGCGGAGCCATCAAAGAGGTGTTGATCGCCACCAGTTCGACAGTCCCCGGCGAGGCCACCGCCTCCTATCTGATCGACCGCCTGCACGATACTCCGATAAAGCTGACCCGCCTTGCCTGTGGTATTCCCATGGGCATGGATATCAAATATGCAGACCGGCACACCCTCGCTAGGGCCATCGAAAGTCGATCGCCCGCGACCTGAATTCGACCTTTTTCTTACTGGCATCTGTGCATTTTCCCTTGACAGGGCCACCCCTTTACTGGTATTTGGAACAGGTTCAATGCTTCTTTTCCCATAGAACTTCGAAGCATCAAGTTTGTTTGAACAGGCGCGTAGCTCAGTGGGAGAGCGCTACCTTGACGTGGTAGATGTCGGCGGTTCGACCCCGCCCGTGCCTACCAAATATAAGGCTAAAGTAAGAACGACCTTGACAGCGAGGCGTTTGCTCTTTAGCCTTTATTTTTATATGGAAAGTAATTGTGCAATGGATATAGTCGTCACCCTGCAGGATGGAGAGGCCATCACAGTCCCCGCGCCGATAACGGTTCGCGAGGCACTCGAACGTCTCCTGTCAAACAAACAACGCAAAAGAGCCATCGCCGCCAAGGCGGATGGTGTTGCGGTTGATTTAAGCAGGCCGCTGACCGGCGACACCACACTGCAGCCAATTTTTATCGAAACAGAGGAAGGTCTGAATATCCTCCGACACAGCACTGCTCATGTCATGGCTCAGGCGGTCAGAGACATATTCGGCACCGATGTGAAGGTGGCCATCGGCCCATCTATTGACAACGGATTTTACTACGATTTCCACAGAAACGAGCCCTTCAGTCCGGAAGACTTTGAGAAAATCGAACGACGGATGGAAGCGATTGCCGATGAACGTCAGCCGTTTATCCGTACGGAGTTGCCAAGCGGTGATGCAATCACCCTCTTCGAACAACAGGGAGAAAAATACAAGGTTGAGCTGCTGCGTGATCTTGGAGCAGACACCGTGTCCTTCTACCGCATCGGGGAATTCACCGATCTCTGCCGGGGTCCGCATCTACCCGACACATCCCTGATCAAAGCATTCAAGCTACTGCGAGTCGCCGGGGCTTATTGGCGAGGTGATGAGAAAAACGATGTCCTCCAGCGCATTTACGGCACTTCTTTTTTTGACGCAAAAGCCCTGAACAAATACCTCAATGACCTGGAAGAGGCGAAAAAACGCGATCACCGCAAACTCGGGCGGGAACTCGAACTCTTCACCACCCAGGATTCTATCGGCCCAGGTCTCATTCTCTGGCAGCCAAAGGGCGCTCAGCTCCGCCGCCTGATCGAGGACTACTGGAAGGACGAGCATTACCGGCACGATTACGAATTGCTCTACACCCCGCATATCGCCCGACAGGATCTGTGGAAGACCTCGGGGCATCTCGATTTTTACAGCGAGAATATGTACGCGCCGATGGATATCGACGAGGTGAAATATCAGCTCAAACCGATGAACTGCCCCTTCCATATCGGAGTCTATAGCAGCCGCAAGCGAAGCTACCGCGAATTTCCGCTGCGCTGGTGCGAACTCGGCACCGTCTACCGCTATGAACGGGCGGGTGCCTTGCATGGTCTGCTCCGAGTCCGCGGTTTTACCCAGGATGATGCCCATATATTCTGCCGCCCGGATCAACTTGAGGAAGAGATTTTCAACATCCTTGAGCTGAACTTGCACATCCTGAAGACCTTTGGGTTTTCAGAGTATGATATCTATCTCTCCACCCGGCCGGAGAAATTCGTCGGGAGTGACCAGAACTGGCAACGTGCCACCGACGCCCTCAAGCTGGCCCTCGAAAAGAAAGATCTGACCTTTATGATCGATCCGGGTGAAGGGGTTTTTTACGGACCTAAGATTGACATTAAGATCAAAGATATCCTCGGTCGGGCCTGGCAATGTTCGACAATACAGGTCGATTTCAACCTGCCCGAGCGATTTGAGATGTCCTACACCGGCGCGGATAACAACGAGCATCAACCGATCATGATCCATCGGGCACTTATGGGCTCACTGGAGCGATTCATCGGTGTTTTGATCGAGCATTATGCCGGGGTTTTTCCCCTCTGGTTCGCTCCAGTCCAGGCCCGGATTCTCAACATCACCGACGATCAAGCAGATTATTGCCAAGAGGTGTATGCACAGTTGCGCAAGGCCGGTGTCCGGATAGAAAAAGATGTGCGAAACGAAAAATTGAATTATAAGATCAGGGAGGCGCAGATCGCCAAAATTCCTTATATGCTTATTGTCGGCGACAAAGAAAAGGAAAACGGCACTGTCACTGTGCGTCTGCGCGACGGTAAGAACCTGCCGGCACTGTCGGTCCAGGAATTTGCCGCAAAAGTCGCCGAAGAATGTCAGTCCGGACGAGGCATCTGATACTCACCACCCAGGAAAAAGGTATTCTGCACGGGCGGCGAGGCATTTCACCGAAAACCCGCTTGTGACCCAGAGATACATATATTAAAAGCTCGTAGATTCGAGGAGGTAACATTATTAACAAAAGAGGCAAGACGACTCCGGTTCAACGTGAAGAACAGTCCACAACCAATGATGGTATCCGCTATGCAAAGGTCAGGCTTATAGGCAGTGACGGTAGCCAGTTGGGTATTTTCACAGCCGAAGAGGCACGGCAGATGGCCTACGAGGAAGGGCTGGATTTGGTTGAGATGTCAGCAAACGCTGATCCTCCTGTCTGCCGGATAATGAACTACGACAAATTCCGCTACGAGCAGAAGAAAAAAGTCCAGGAAGCAAAGAAGAAACAGACGGTCATCGAGACCAAAGAAATAAAATTCCGTCCAAAGACAGAGGAACATGATCTGAATTTCAAGATCAGCCACATTAAAAAATTCCTCAGCCAGAAAAATAAAGTAAAATTGACCATGCGCTTTCGTGGGCGAGAAATCGTCTATGCCCAGACCATCGGTCTCGAAGCCATGAACAAGATAGCCGAAACTCTTGAAGAGGATGCAATTATTCTGCAATCTCCCAAAATGGAAGGACGGCAATTGGTTATGTTTGTAGGTCCTAAATCGTAAAAGAATAGAAATTTCAGCCCCCGTTGAAAAACTATATTTGAGTGTTCAAGAAAAGCTGTTGCAACTGCTCTGATGTTCTTCCAAGGATTTCAGGGTGTTCTGCAACAGCACTGCATATGAAGCACAAAGGAGTTTTTTTATGCCAAAGATGAAGACAAAACGAGCCGCTGCCAAGCGTTTCAAATTGACCGGCTCTGGAAAAATCAAACGCAACAAGGCGTTTTCCAGCCATATCCTGACCAAAAAATCAACAAAGAGAAAACGTGGCCTGCGTCAGAGTAGCCTCGTTGACTCGGCAAATTTAAAATCAGTCAAAAAGATTCTACCTTATCTGTAATATCAGGCGGACCCTGGTTTTCGCCAAAGAGTCCATTCCAGTCCGAGAGGGCTTGGGAGAGAAGCCTATTGAACCTGCATCTGAGTAACCAGACAGGTATATAAAGGAGTAAAGATAAGGCCACGCGTAACACGAGGTTTTAAGGCACGCAGAAGAAGAAACAAGGTACTGAAACTCGCCAAGGGCTTCAGAGGTGGTCGTTCCAGGCTTTACCGTACAGCCACCGAGGCCGTCGACCGCGCATTGAATTATGCCTTCCGAGATAGAAGGGCCAAAAAACGTGATTTTCGCCGTTTGTGGATTACCCGTATCAATGCCGGAGCCGATATGAACGATATCAGTTACAGCAAATTCATGGGTGGCCTGAAAAAGGCCGGCATAGAACTCGACAGGAAGGTCCTTTCCAATATGGCTATCCTCGATGCCGTGTCCTTTGCCAAATTGGTTGGCCTGGCTAAAGCTGCAAACGCCTGATCGACCTCTTCCTCATCCTTTTTGTTTTCGTGCATGCCGGCAATGGTTTCTCACCGAATCATTGACCGGCATGCTGTTTCATTGAGCACGTATCTCTTATAAATATCTATGGAACTTGAACTACAAAGCCTTGAAAAAGAGGCACGACAACAACTGGAAGCCCTGTCGGACAGCGCGGGGCTGGAAGAGTTCAGGATCCGCTATCTTGGCCGCAAGGGCCAGTTCAGCACCATTCTGCGCCAGCTCGGCACGGTAACAACAGATGACCGACCACGTCTTGGCCAGCTTGCCAATACCGTCAAGGAGCAAATCGAAGCGCTGTTTGCAGAACGACAGGCCGCGATAAACTCCTCCGATGATCAGTCCGAAGATTTCTCAAAGTTCCCTGATCTCACCCTACCGGGACGCATCCCCGTGACCGGTAAACTGCATCCGGTCACTCAGGTCATGCAGGAGGTTTGCGCAATTTTCGAAAACCTCGGTTTCTCTGTGGCCGAAGGCCCGGATGTCGAGCAGGATTATTATAATTTCGAGGCCCTGAATATCCCGGCCCATCATCCGGCCAGGGATATGCATGACACCTTCTACGTCAGTGATCAGCTCCTGCTACGCACCCACACCTCGCCCATGCAGGCTCGTATCATGGAAACCCGTCAGCCACCCCTGAGAATTATCGCTCCCGGCAAGGTTTACCGCTGTGATTCCGACATCACCCATACCCCGATGTTCCATCAGGTTGAAGGTTTTCTCGTTGACCGGCATGTCTCTTTTGCCGATCTCAAGGGCATACTCACCGTCTTTACCCAAAAGATGTTCGAGCGTGACCTGCCTCTACGATTTCGCCCCAGCTTCTTTCCCTTCACCGAACCAAGCGCCGAGGTCGATATTGCCTGCGTGATCTGTGGAGGCAGCGGCTGCCGAGTATGCAAAAGGTCCGGCTGGCTGGAGATCCTCGGCTCCGGCATGATTGATCCAGAGGTCTTCAAAATGGTCGGTTACGACCCGGAGATCTACAGCGGATTCGCCTTCGGGCTGGGAATTGAACGCATCGCCATGCTCAAGTACGGTATTGACGACATCCGGCTCTACTATGAGAACGATCAACGTTTTCTTTCACAGTTTTAAAGAGTTACTCCCTCAACAAAAACATTGCCATGAAGTTCACGCTTGACTGGTTGAACCAATACGTCGATACAGAAGGCTGCTCCGCCGAGCAACTGGCCGATCACCTGACCATGCTTGGCCTGGAGGTTGATGCAGTCCTGCCTCTTTTCCAGGAGCTGTCGGCACTCAAGACCGCCCGCATCATCACGGCCGTTCCGCACCCCGAAGCCGATCGGCTGACCCTCTGCCAGGTGGCGGTGGGTGATGAGACCATGCAGATCGTCTGTGGCGCACCGAATGCCCGGGCCGGCCTTGTCACCGTTGTCGCCCTACCAGGCACAACCCTGCCGGGCGATTTCAAGATCAAGAAATCGAAGGTCCGGGGCATCGAGTCTTGCGGCATGCTCTGCTCCGAGCGAGAACTCGGCCTCAGTGACAGCCACAGCGGGATCATGGAACTGCCGGAGGGCACTGAGCACGGTCAATCCTTCATCAAAATCATGGGGCTTGACGATACACTCATTGAGGTGGATCTCACTCCGAACCGGCCCGACTGCGCCTCGGTCATCGGCATTGCCCGCGAAATCGCCGGACGACTGCAACGTCCTCTGCGTCTGCCCGTCGAGAATGCCCGAGTCAGCCACAACAGCAGAAAATTTGCAGTGGATGTCGAGTCAGCCGAACTCTGCCCGCGCTATGCCGCCCGCCTGATCACCAACATCAAAATCGGCCCCTCTCCGTTATGGCTACGCAATCGTCTCACCGCTATCGGCCTCAGGCCGATCAACAACGTCGTCGACATCACCAATTTTGTCATGATGGAATACGGCCAACCCCTACATGCCTTTGATTTCGACAATCTGCAGGGCGGCAGAATCATGGTTCGTTCACCACGTTCCCATGAAACAACTTTTACCACCCTTGATGGCACAGAACGACAGCTCACCCCTGAGATGCTCCTCATCTGCGACAGCGAACGACCGGTGGCCCTCGCCGGCATCATGGGTGGTATGAATTCCGAGGTTACCCAAGGCACCACCTCAGTCCTCCTGGAAAGCGCCTGCTTCAATCCGGTTTCGATTCGTAAGACGGCCCGTGGGCTTAACCTGGCAACAGACGCCTCCTATCGTTTCGAACGTGGTGTCGATCCCGATGGGGTCTGCAACGCCATGGACCGTGCGGTACAGTTTTTCTGCGAACTGGCCGGCGGAACTGCCGAGGAGGAAGGAATCGATGTCTATACCGGCAGACTGCCGTTCAGGTCACTGACCCTGAGAATTTCCCGAACCTCGGCTCTGCTCGGCCTTGCACTCGATGCCGCACAGATCCAGGTCCTCCTTGAATCCATCGGTATCCTTTGCAAACACAAAGACGCAGACACCCTTTGGGTCAAGCCCCCGACCTTCCGGGTCGATATTGAACGCGAGGCCGACCTCGTCGAAGAAGTGGCCAGGCTTTACGGCTACAACAACATTCCGGTCTCGCTGCCCCAGGTTCATCTCAGTTACCCAGAACAGGATTCCGGTCGCCTCAAACGAGCTGCTGTCAGCCGTCTCCTGACAGATATCGGTTTCAGCGAGGCAATCAACTACAGTTTCACGAACGAAAAGCACCTTGACCTTCTGCTCCTCCCCGACAACGACAAGAGACGGGAGGTCATCCGACTCCTCAATCCCTTGAGTGAGGATCAGTCCGTTATGCGGACCCTGCTTATTCCCGGTCTGCTCGAAAACGTCGACCGTAATATCCGTTTCCAGAAGACCGCAGTGAAGCTTTTTGAAATCGGCAAGATCTTTTTACCGACAGCCGAGAATCAGCAACCCGATGAGCGGATCCGGCTGGCAGGCGTTCTGTCCGGCAATCGCCATGGTTACAGCCCCTCGTTACATTACAAGGAAGAGGACGTCGATATACTCGATGCCAAAGGCGCCGTGGAATACATCCTCCGCCAAATGCGGCTCAATATACCAGCAGAGGATTCTTTAATCGATTTTCACATCCCAACCGCCGTAGAGTTGGAATACTTTGTCCTTCCCGGCCAGGCCCTGCTGCTCCGCCAGGAAAAGACAACACTCGGCACCCTCGGTAAGATCCGGCCTGAAGTGCTGCGGGGTTTCGGCATCAAACACGATGTCTATTACTTCGATCTCGACTTTGATGCCCTCTGTCAGATCACCGCCGCGCCCAAGGCCTTTTCCTCGCTGCCGGTCTATCCGGCAGTCAAACGTGACATGGCCCTGGTTGTGCCGGTCAACGTCGCTGCAGGA
This sequence comes from Desulfoprunum sp., assembly GCA_030696435.1. GTDB lineage: Bacteria > Desulfobacterota > Desulfobulbia > Desulfobulbales > Desulfocapsaceae > Desulfoprunum. The sequence continues at coordinate 14,339 of JAUYSF010000063.1, forward strand.
GACATGCTCAGGGCAGTGCGGATGCATAAAGATGCCCTTATCGAAGATGTCGCACTCTTTGACGTCTTCCAGGGCAAAAACATCAAGAGCGGCTACAAAAGCGTGGCCCTGTCAATCACTTATCGTTCAGCTTCCAAGACACTTACTGAAAAGAATGTTGAAAAATCCAACACAAAAATAGTAAGCTTGCTGGCAGAAACATTTGGAGCAAGTTTACGTGATGCCTGATATGAATCTCAATAATCTGACACGAAAAGAACTGGCCGAGTCCGTCGCAGAACACCTCGGTTTTTCGCAGAGCAGTTGCGCCGAAATCGTCGACAGTTTCTTAGCAATAATGAAGCAGGAGCTGTTGACCGGTGGATCGATAAAACTCGTCCATTTCGGCACCTTTTCCCTGCGGAACAAGTCTCCGAGAAATGGCCGCAACCCGCGTACCGGTGATGCTATAACCATCAGAAAACGGCAAACCGTGGGTTTCAGACCGAGCAAGCAGCTGAGAGAGCAGATCAACAGGTAAGTTTTCTTTCCCATCTTATACAGGAGTACGACTGGCGACATGAAGGTGCAGATTCCAGACAAGCTCTATTTTAAGATCGGCGAGGTGGGGAAACTTGCGGATGTGCCACCTCATGTATTGCGCTATTGGGAAAGCGAGTTCAGCGCAATACGGCCTAAACGAGCCAATTCCAAGCAACGTCTCTACCGGCGCGCAGATGTAGATCTCATTCTCAAACTCAAAGTCCTGCTCCATGAGCGAAGATACACTATCGCCGGGGCTAAAAAATTCCTGGATGACGGCGAAGAATGGCATGACGAGGGCCATGAGAAACCACAGCGCCATGAGGACGTTTCTCTCACTCTCGGTATGATCAAGGAAGAATTGCAGGACCTGCAGAAACTCCTGGTCGGGAAAGGAGTCTAACGACCGTTTGGCTACACCTTCTGTTGACAGCCATAGCAACTCATGTTACATAGATCGACACACGGCGGGATGTAGCGCAGTCTGGTAGCGCACCTGAATGGGGTTCAGGGGGCCGGAAGTTCAAATCTTCTCATCCCGACCAGCCGAATACAAAGGGTTTAACAGTCACTAGAGGCTGTTAAACCCTTTTTTTTGCCCTTTTATCTACGATTATGGCGAGACCGTTTTCGTGAATTCGCTGATAGCTTATTATAGAGTGCACCGGATATTGCCGCGCAATATGGCAAGTACAACTCTCCGAAGAGTTGTGAGTATATGGAAAAAACCATATTCTGTCGAAATATGAAGGAAATGAATTGCACAACACCCTTCATAAAATTATGCTTCACATCAAGCTGTTGTTCGCTCCTATTTTCATCCTCTCAACACACAAGGCTATGGACTACGAAAAACTTGAGAAATATCTGCTCGGTCCAAAGGGCTCGTTGAAGGAATTTCCCTTTGGGCCGGAGGCAGCAGTATTCAAGGTGGCCGGCAAGATGTTTGCCCTGGTCGCCTGGACTTTAGAGCCGCTCAGAATCACTCTTAAATGTCAACCGGAGGAGGCCGATTTTCTGCGCTCCCGTTTCGCCTCTATTATTCCGGGTTATTACATGAACAAGAAGCACTGGAATACCATAATATTAGATGATTCCATCCCAGAAGATCTGCTTGTCGACCTGATCGAAACATCGTATGCTTTGGTTCTGAAAGGATTGACAAAAGCAGAAAGGCACAAAATCGCAGGCTGTTGATTCTGTTCTGCTTTTCCAGATTCCCCCCTGCTCATTGAGTACATCTACACGACAAGGAGGATCCAGTTGAACGCGTACCTCATCATCGGCGAACCCAACACCCGCAAGTCATCTCTTTTGCGCAGCCTCACCGGCTGCTTTAATCGGAGCGACCGCGATATCCAACTGACCGACGGCACCTCAATCAGTATCTATGCCCGGGTCTCATCGCTGCAAGAGTCGAAAACCACTGCCAAAGATTTTATCACTGAGGTGCAGAAACGAGGTTGTGCCAACGTCGTTTTCTGCCTGCAGCCCGATCCGAACCCCGTCTTCCCAATGCTTTATCCGGATGCCCAGCTGTATATCTCAGCCTTCGAAGAAGCTGGTTGGTCCTTTGCCAAAACGGCAGTTGTGGGTATTCACCCCATAAGCCCGATGCTGCCGCATGTCGCCCGTTTTCCCCGGGCCGCCACACTACCGATCAACGTTCTCGCCAAAAACATCAGTACGCATTTCGACTGGCAATGAGCGGCAGATCTCAGATCTGAAACCAACATATCCGGCAAACCCAATGCAAAGACTGATTCTCTTGCTTCCCCTGTTTCTTTTTATCCTGGCAGACACCGGCCTCTCCTGTGAAATCCGGGTCCGGGTGCCGGAAGACAACTCCTACGCCCCTTTCACTGTGCAGAACACCTCGGGTAAGTGGAGCGGACTCAGTATTGAACTGACGGAAGCTCTTCTCAAAGAGGCTGCCTGCACCCCGATCTACGTGCCTCTGCCCTTTGCCCGCGCCCTCTACTATCTGCAGAAGGGTGAAATCGATATGATGCCGAATATGAGCATCACCGAGGAGCGAAAGGCCTTTGTCCATTTTGTCGGTCCGCAGCTCGACGAGACCGTGCTGCTGATCACCCGAAAGGATACAGCGTATCAGATCACCTCCCTCGATGATCTCAAAAAACTGCCTATGGCAATCGGGGTTGAACGGGGCAAGGTCTATGGCAAAGACTTCGAGGAAAAACGGGCCGCCGATCCGGTATTCCGGGAGAAATTGGAAGAAGTCAGAGAGGTGGACAGCAATGTAAAAAAACTTGCCATTGGCCGGATCAGTGGTTTTCTCGGCTATGGCTACAATATCATGTATCAGATGCAGATCAATCCGCTCTACAAGGATTTCACCATTCATCCCTATATGATACACCAGGACTGGGTCTATTTTGGTTTTTCCAAAAAATCCATCTCCCCTGAACTGTACGAAAAGATGCAGAAGGCCTGCGAACGGGCGACAAAGAAAGGGACATTTGCAGCAATCCGTAAGAGATATATCATCACTCCGTGATAAACCGGCAGGAAAAACTGCCGCCCGTCCAGCGCCCTACCTCTTCTCCAGCGCCTCACGCACCTTGACCGAGAGTTCGGTTTTGGAAAAGGGTTTCTGGATGAAATGTACCCCCTCATCGAGAACTCCGTGATGGGCTATGACATTGGCCGTGTAGCCGGACATGAACAGACGTTTGAGATCAGGATAGAGCGAGAGCAGGCGTCTGGCCAGATCACGACCGTTCATCTCCGGCATAACCACATCGGTCAGGAGCAGGTGGATTTCACCGGAATTCTGTTCCGCCAACCGTAGTGCCTCACCGGGTGTTGCGGCCGCTAGAACCCGATACCCCAGCTTTTCCAGCATGCGTTTCCCCAGATGGAGTATCGAAGGTTCATCCTCCACCAGCAGGATGGTCTCCTGGCCCCGCTGCTCCATCTCAGCCAGGTTTTCTCGGTCAGGTGTCAAGGCCTTGCCAACATGTTTCGGCAGATATATCCGCAACGTCGTGCCCTGACCGGGCTCGCTGTAGACGTAGATAAAGCCCCCGTTCTGCTTGACAATGCCATAAATAGTAGCCAGGCCAAGGCCAGTCCCCTGCCCCACACCCTTGGTGGTGAAGAACGGCTCGAAGATATGTTCCTGTACCTCCGGATCCATACCGCAGCCATCGTCACTAATGGACAGCATGACATAGCTGCCCGGGATAAAACCGATATGATCGGTGCAGTACTCATCATCGAGCGTGGCATTTTGAGTTTCGATGGTGATCTTCCCCACACCTTCTATGGCATCACGGGCATTGACCGTCAGATTGGCGAGGATCTGGTCCACCTGGCTCGGATCAATCTTCACCTGCCACAAGCCCGTTCCCGGCTGCCAGACAAGATCGATATCTTCACCGATAAGCCGCCGCAGCATCTTGAACAGCCCCTCCACCGTCTCGTTCAAGTCGAGCACCTTGGGTGAAACCGTCTGTTTTCGGGCAAAAGCCAGGAGTTGCCGGGTGAGATCGGCGGAGCGCTGGGCTGCTTTTTTTACCTCATTGAGATCCTCAAAGAGTGGATCAGCTGGGTCGACCTGATCCTGGGCCATCTCCACGTGCCCGAGAATCACCCCGAGCATATTGTTGAAATCATGGGCTACGCCACCGGCCAGACGGCCAACCGATTCCATCTTCTGGGACTGCATGAGCTGGGACTGCAGAATTGCCCTATCTGCCTGCGCCGCCCTGCGCTCCAGTTCCCCTGCCGCCCGTATGGCCACCAGCTTCAGGATTGTTTCGGCCAGACCGGGATTTGTCAGAGGTTGGCGGCTGATAACCGCGATCAGGCCAATTGGTTTGCCTTGTGAATCCCAGAGGGTCGTGCCGGCGTAGCCCTCCGCCGCCATTTCCTGCAGCACGGTATCTTCGGGATAGAGCTGGCGTACCCTGTTGGCAAAACAGCATATTGTCCGGCCGACCACGGCACCGCAGGGTGTGTCTTTCAGGGTATATGACACGTTGTCCTCAAAGTGCCCATCATAATAGATGGCCACAGTCCGGGCCGACAGATTGTCGCCCTCCAGACGGTCGATGTGGACATAGTCCATCTGCAGAAGCTCTGCCAGATAGCGGGCCAGCGATTTGAAGAAATCCTCACCTGAGGTGGAACGGTCGCACTCAAGGAGAAACATCTGGGTTTCTTCGATCTTTTTGCGCTCGCTGATATCGGTGAAAGTGCCTGTCAGACGCAGGGCCCGCCCGTTCTCTGCCCATTCGACAACCTTGCCACGGGTCAAAATCCATGTCCAATCCCCGTTTTTCATGCGAAAACGGTGTTCAATCCGCAGTACAGGGGTCTTTTGTTTGAAATGAGCGACAAGTCGATCCCAGGTCAGGTTGAAATCATCAGGATGTATCAATGATTTCCAATCGATGACGGTAGTGGCCATATCACCTGAGGAATAGCCCAGAATCTCGTAACTCCGTTGGTTGAGAAACACTGCCCCTACCGGCAGATCCGCATCCCAGAGACCGTCATTGGCACCCTCAAGGGCAAAACGTAGACGGTTTTCACTTTTGCTCAATTTTTCCTGGGCCTCTTTGACCTCGGTGATAAACCGGGCCTGCTGAACATTCTGATAGGCTGTAGCGGACAAACGATTGGCAAGCGTAAACAGAGCCCTGGCAATCTCCTCAAAATGCGCACGCGACATGGTCGGCACCTCCTGAAATGCCACGATGAACTCCTCCTCATCAACCCCAATCTCGCGGGCATACCGGCGCATCTTCTCCTCTGTCTGGGCCGTATCACACACCTGACCGATCAGCCAATTGGCAATATGATGACCACCGACTGAAATCCCGGCCCCGGCATCCCAGAGGCCTCCGCTCATACAGGTCTGGATCAGAGGGCCTTCGGTCGAGAGTCGGCCGAGCGCTGCGTCGGAGGCACAGCAGTTTGCCAGTCCTTTGTCTGTTTTACGAATAATATTATTACATAATCGAGTAAAATTACTGGGTTTGGTGATGGGTGTACCGTCTGTGCGGGTGATGATGGAGGCAACTCCGGTGGCCTTGGCAAACTCATCCTGCAGGCGCTGAATATCCTCGACGTTGAAAAGATCTTCAAAGACAATGGCCGAGGCATCTTCCAAGGGTTGGGTCAAAGAAAGGATGCGCCTCTCGCTCACTTGCTCAGCAAGCCTGCGCGCAGTGACGTCCTCCAAAGTGGCGATGACGGCCGAGGGCGACTGGCCGGGGCTCACGGGATTGAAAACCACTCGCAGATACGATGTCTTGCCGCCGGTCACGGAGGTATAGGTATCTTCATAGACCGAGGCCTCTCCGGCCAGGGCCTTCTTGATGGTCTCCTGCATCTTTGGTGAGCTCTGGCGGGCAGTATTGAAACCGATGAGTTTTTCCCGCGTTGAACCCATGAGCTCGATAAACTTCTCATTGCAGTCCAGTATGGTGCCGTCTGCTGCGAACCTGATCATGCCCAGAGGTGAAGTTTCAAAGATCACCCGATGACGATGTTCACTCTCGGCAAGGGCCAATTCCGACTGTCTGCGCTCTGAGATATTGCTGAAAACACAATGGGTCTATAGAAAACTGCCTTCTGGGTCTCTACTTATTTT
>JAUYSF010000090.1 GCA_030696435.1 Desulfoprunum sp.
CGCGCAGAATTCTCTCAATATCGGCAAGCGGTAGCGCACAACGCAAACCAGACAGGGCAAATACCAGAAGCTTATCCATTCTGTTCATACATGTCCTCTCACTCATGGAATGAGTTAGTAAAAGACAACAAACATCTGGAGCTTCTTTATTATCCTCCTTTTTGTTTCTATAGTCAAATGCCCGAGCCGGAAAATAAATCAGCTGATATCAAATAAATGTCATGTCCATCAGGGTTTTTCGCTGAAGGCCTTTTTTTCATCAAGAAACCATTTTTCAGGCAGAATATGCTGACCGGTGTACGCGAGGATTTTACGAAGGGGTAGGTGTGTCGCTCCGAATAGTCTCGTCGGAACTTCAAAATTTTTGAGCCTTATTTTTCAATGGAGTTTGAGAAAAGCAGGCTTCTTGAAAAAGCCGCTTAGCAATCTGTCCATTTTTACTTGACCACGCCACTGTATGATGATGTCGATGCGTGGCATGGTGCTTCATGTTGTATCTTTATAGGTATGACTCGGGCTAAGTATAATTATAATGTCGGTGTCTGACAAGAGCGGCATATCATTTTAGTTGTGGTTTTTGCGTTTTTTTTGTAAACAAATAGTTGAAAGTATGACAATGTGCCGTTTTCGAGATGTGTGATTAATACAGACTAGGATTTTATTATGCTTATTGAGTTTAGTGTCAGCAACTATCGGTCATTTTGGAAAAGTCAGACTTTAAGTATGGCTGCAGGGGTAAGTAAGGAATTACAAAAGGAAAACACATTTGATCCTCTCATCAAAAGTTTACCTAGTCTGCTGAGGTCTGCAGTTGTGTATGGTGCTAATGGGAGTGGGAAAAGCAATTTAATTAAAGCACTCGCCTTTATGCAGGAGTTTGTCCTTTCATCCTCGAAAGAAAGCTTGGAAGGAGAAGAAATCAGGCGCAAACCATTTCTCCTTCATTCCGATGCCCCTTCTCAAGATAGTGAATTTGAGGTCGTTTTCATAGAAGACGAAATCCGGTTCCAATATGGATTCATGGTCACGGATAAGAAAGTTACGAATGAATGGTTGTTGGCCTACCCAGGAAATAGGCCTCAGCGTTGGTTTGAGCGCTCTTATAATCCTGAAAAGAAGAAGGACGAGTGGTATTTTGGGCCAAAGTTTTCAGGATCCAAAAAAGTCTTGCAAGGCGCTACGCGTTCTAATGCTTTGTTTCTCTCAACAGCAGTTCAACTTAATAGTGAGCAATTGCTGCCTGTGTATAATTGGTTTCAACGACTTGTAGTGATTGAGCATGGGGAATTGATTGAAAGAGAATTTACTGCTAAATCCTGTGAGGATACAGGAACGTGTAATGACATCCTTAAATTTATGAAAGGGGCTGGTGTCGATGTCGATGATATTGCGATAAAAGAGAGGAAATTTGAAGAACTGCCATTACCATCAGATATGCCTGAAGATTTAAAAAAAATAATTCAGAAGGGTATGCAAGGAAAGGTTATTAAAGAAGTGTTCTTTAGACATGATCTAGACGATTCTCAAAAATCGGTGCTTTTCCCTTTGTTAGAAGAATCTGATGGAACGCAGAAACTGTTTGCCTATGCAGCTCCATGGCTCGATGTTCTGCGGAATGGACGAGTATTGATTGTAGATGAGTTGGACAACAGCTTTCATCCTCATCTAGTGAGATATCTGCTTAATTTGATTCATAACCCTGAGTGGAACACTGCAAACGGACAGATCATTTTCTCAACCCATGATACTTCAATTTTGGATACAAATATCTTTCGGAGGGACCAGATCTGGTTTATGGAAAAAAACAAGAATCAAGCCACAGAACTATATCCGCTAACTGACTTTCATCCACGTAAGAACGAAGCCTTGGAAAAAGGCTATCTACAAGGAAGATTTGGGGCCTTGCCTTACATTGGTGATGTGAGGTTCTAGTGGGAAGTGATCAACTGTTTTACAAGCGGAAGGCCAGAGCCGTTGAATCTCTGAGAAGGAAGAAAGCTAAGAGATCTCCTTATGATATGGTCCTTATTGTTTGTGAAGGAGAGAAAACAGAGCCAAATTATTTTCGAGCAATGATTGCTGATCTGCAACTGAATACTGCCAATATTGTGATCGCAAAGAACACTGGAGGCTCATCTCCACGAACCATAGTAGACTTCGCCTTGGAGGAGTACAAGAAGGAGAAAGAGTATGATCGAGTTTATTGTGTTTTTGATAAAGATCGCCATACAACATATGATGATGCTCTTGATAGGATAATGAGATCCCAGCCAGGAAAGGGGCATTCTATTCTTGCTATCACGTCGATTCCTTGTTTTGAGTTCTGGATACTCCTTCATTTTGAATACACTACCAAGCAATTTGACATTGGTACCGGCTCGATATGTGCCAATGTTATTGCTGATCTTAAAGCTTACATGCCGCGTTATTCAAAAGGCGATGAAGATATTTACCAAGCCACGAAAGATCAACTGGAGACTGCCATTACCAATAGCAAAAAAGTTGTCAGGCACTGTGAAACAGGTGGAACTGACATGCCATCAACAAAAGTTCATGAGCTAGTTGAGTATTTGAAAAACCTAAAAGCACAGTTTTAAAGATATTTTTCAGGGCATAACTGCTTTTCGACGCAGTTGCCGGATCAGGATTCTCTTCAGCTCATCCCGGTTTATCGGCTTGCTGAGATAGTCGTCCATGCCCGTGCGCAGGCATTTTTCCCGATCCTGTCTTCTGGCATGGGCGGTTAAGGCGACAATGGGAATCCTGCAAAGGGGCTCCGGCAGCAGACGGATGCGTCGGGTTGCCTCAAAGCCGTCTATTTCGGGCATTTGCAGATCCATCAGCACCAGATCGAAATCACCCTTTTCCTCCAAGCAGGCCAAGGCGCTGCCGCCATTTGTGACGGCTGTCACGTTGAGGCCGAACTGCTCAAGCAGAGTGGTGGCCAATACCTGATTGATGGGTTCGTCTTCGGCGAGAAGGATTCTGGCACCCTGCAGGATGGCTTCATCCTTGCTCCGAATAAGGGGGTGTTCGTGCGTGGGGTCTCCCTGGAGGTTTATGGCGGCCTTCTTGAGGATACAAATGAACCAGAAGGTTGAGCCCCGTCCGGGTGTGCTCTCGACGTAGATCTTACTGCCCATGAGTGCGGCCAGTTGTGAGGAGATGGCCAGGCCCAAACCTGTGCCGCCATATCTGCGGGTGGTGGAGGTGTCCGCCTGATTGAAGGACTCGAAGATGAGGTGCTGTTTCTCGATCGGGATGCCGATGCCGGTATCGATGACCTTGAATTTCAGGCAGATATCCTCTTCGGCGGTGGCCACCATTGGAGAGACTTCGAGGCAGACGGAACCGTTCTCGGTAAACTTGATGGCATTGTTGAGAAGATTGATGAGGATCTGGGCCAGACGATTGGAATCGCCATGGACTTGGCGGGGAACGGCCTCGTTTATCCTGCAGGTCAGGGCGTTTCTTTTTACCCCCGCCGGCAGGCTGAGCATATTGATGCAGTTTCCCAGAATCTCATAAAGGTCGAAATTTGTCGGATCGAGACGCAGCTTGCCGGATTCGACCTTGGAAAAATCAAGGATATCATTGATGACTCTGAGGAGTCGTCCGGAGGACTGCTGCACCATTTCGAGATAGCGTCTTTGGTCGGGAGAGAGATCGGTCAGCAGCATGAGCTCGGTCATGCCGATAATGCCGTTCATCGGTGTGCGGATTTCGTGACTCATATTGGCCAGAAAGTCGCTCTTAGCCAGATTGGCGGCCTCGGCGTCCCTGTGAGCAATGGCCATGTCCTCCCGTAGTTTTTTCTCGTTTTTGGCCCTTTGGTCAAGTTCTTTGAGATATACATCGAGATTGGCAAATTGTTTGGCGACCAGCTCCGCCGTGATCGAAGCGGCCTGCCGGGCTACCCGCAGTTCTGTGATGAGGGTTTCATTATCCTTGGAGAGATCCTGGATCTTTTTTTGGGCAGCAATATTATCCATCGCAGTCTCCACCCTGGCCGGCTGGCAGGGCGCAGAGGTTTGGGTGCTGTGCTGTCGTGACAAGGGTAAGGCATATATTGCCGGCCTGCCGGCAGTGATCCGGGCTAGGGCTGCCTTCGATGCCGACGAGGATCAGCTCCGGCAGACCACCCTCAAGGACATGGGGGGCGGTTTGCAAGAGATACGCCAGGCCAGCGTCGTGATCATACCTGCTGTCCGAAGGTGGAGATTCCAGGGGATTAATGACCACAATGCCGGGAGTTTTCCTGAAGCCGACAACGGCATCGACAAAGACCACCAGCTCAGTCTTTTCGAGATAGGGGAGAAGATTGAGGCCTCCCAGCCCACCATCCACCAGTTCGACATCAACGGGGAGAGGCAGCGTGTTCAGGAGGTCGAAGACCAGCGGACCGGCCGTATCGGGGGCGAAGAACCTGTTGCCTATGCAGAGAATGCGGGCATGTATGGTGGCGGCCATGGCCGAAACTATCCTTTTCTGAAGGTGTGGACGGAGCACACCTGGCAGGCATCGAAGGAACGGATGACATGGCCGATCTCCACCGGGTTGGCGGGATCCGGGATCGGGGTGCCGATGAGGGCCTCTTCCCAGGGACCTCGCAGGCCATTATGATCGCGTGGCGAGCCATTCCAGGCCGTCGGTGTGACGATCTGGTAGCGCTCGATCAACTGGTCTTTGACCTCCAGCCAGTGGCCAAGCGCTCCCCGACTGGCATCGGTCAGGCCATAGCCGCTGCCATCGGGGATCTCCCGCACCGAGGTATAGTAAGGGGCATTGGGGTTAATTTCGTCGACCCAGGTCTTCATGACCGGCAGGAGTTCTGCCGGCCTGACCAGCCGGGCCAACTCTCTGACGTAGGCGTTAGGTCCTGCCCGCCCGACCAAATCGACAAAGAGGGGATGGGCGTTGGTGAGCATCTGGGCAAGCGGACCGGTCTCGGCCGGCTGATCGGTATAGCGAGGGGCCTTACAAAAGGAGTATTTGATCACCTCGTAGGGTGAGACGTATGGTACGGTGAGCCCTTCGGAGGGATGCAGACCGCCGGGATAATCCTGGAAATGCGAGTAGGCCACGTGTTCGGAAATGGAGGCCTGATCGAAGGCAAAACGCACGCCCTTACAGATAAAGCCGGGGGCGAAGAGCTGGGAGTTGGAGGCTCGGCCCTGTATCTCCGTGCCGGTCGGCAGGTCGAGCTGGCCGAAACTGAGGAAGTTGCCATGTCCCTTGCCGAGGCTGTCCAGCCGGATGAGATGGGCAAAACGGATATAAAAGCCGAGATCGCCGTTGCGGTGCGATTCCTTCTCATTCATCCACACCTGCAGATCCCCCTCGTTCTCCACCTCCTGCCAGCGCTTGAGTGGGCAGCCGAGAATTTGTTCTTCATACCAGGTGGTGAACAGGTTGATGAGATACTTGCAGCTGACGATATCGTTAAATGTCGGGAAGCTGGCAACTCCGCCGGGGACCATGAAGGAGGAATTGGGCCATTGGCCGCCCAGGATGGCCACGATCTCAAGGATCTTCTTGGTCATCCTGATCGTTTCCACCACCGACCGTCCCTTGAAGGCCTCATAACGCCGCAAGGCCTCGCCATAGAGCGGCAGTGCAGCATAGGCCGGATTGAGAAAGTCCTGCATGAACATGAGGATGCCATGGCGCAGGTCGCTCTGCACATGCTCTGCCATCAGGGTGAGATTGCGGACCAGATGAGCGTTGGCAGGCAGAGGGATACCGCAGATCATGTCAAGGGCCTTGGCGGCGGTCAGGAGATGGGCGGTGCCGCAGATGCCGCAGACTCTCGGGGTCAGGACCAGGCCGTCCCGGGCGCCCCGGCCCTTGAGCATGTTTTCGAAGCCGCGGTACATGATGCCGCGGCTCCAGGCATCCGTGACAACCCCGTCTTGGTGTTCTACCCGCAGTTCGAGGTCACCCTCCACACGGTTGAGTGGGATATTGATTGTCTTTTTGCTGTTCTCGGACATCTTTCAGACCTTTGGTTTACGGTGTTTCAGTCTCTCCGGGGCCGCTGCTGCAGCCATGCCTTTATAGGCCAGATAATGGGGCCGATCAACGCCGTCCGGCAGATTGATCGGCAAGCCGACGATGTTGGGGGTCTCAAAAAACGGGGTGTCCTGCGGGAAGTCCGGCTCGGTGCAGCCAAAACAGGGCACGCCGCTCCGAGTCTTGCAACTCCGATTATTCCATAAAAACTTGTTGCAGGGCCCGTGGGCCAGGGGGCCGTGGCAACCCATGTGGAAGAACAGGCAGCCATTCTGGCCGAAATCGGTCTCTTCGATCTGGTATTCGTGGTATTCGTTGCGGGTGCAACCCTGGTGCACCAGCATATTGTAATATTCAAGGGGGGCGTTGCGTTCGTTGAGTTCCAGGTGGTTGCCGGCGGAGAAGGCGCTGAGGGTGCCGATGATGACCTGGGGGTGCACTGGACAGCCGGGCAGGTTGATGACCGGTAATTTGTCCCGGCTCCGAAAATCTTCGCCAAGAAAGCCGCCCGGTTCTTTGCCGGAAAACTGCAGACCCACGGCCTGAACCTCGCAGGCCCGAGTGACCCCACCGAAGGCGGCGCAGGTGCCGATGGCCAGAATGAGGCCGGCCCGCTGGGCGAGTTGTCTAATCAGATCTTTTTTTGGCCTGCCGTCAAAGGTTTCGAACATCCCGGAATTGTTCGGTCCGAGGATGACCGAGCCCTCGACACAGAGGATGTCGAGCCGACGTGCGCCGCTGAGCAGTTCTTCGAGCAGGTGGCGATGATTGTCAGGGGTGAGAGAAGAGAATGAGGGGTGAAAGAGCACATCGAGCCCAAGAGAGCCTTTTGCCTCAACAATATTGGGTGAGTCGGCGTTGAGCATCGACATGGTGTCGCCGCCGCAACCGCCGCTT
>JAUYSF010000097.1 GCA_030696435.1 Desulfoprunum sp.
TCCTTGCCCACCCCCTACAGCTCGATTCGACCCTTTTGAAGCTGCCTGCCGTACTGGAACAGTTGGTCCCCCTCGGCCTCGATGGCCTTGAAGGCTATTATCCAACCCACTCTGCTAAAATCCGCCGAAAAATCTTGGAAATAGCCAATAAATTCGGTCTTATCCTCACGGGTGGCAGTGATTTCCATGGCGATATCAAACCCGGTACCAGCCTTGCCGGCGGCAAGAATGTCTATGTCCCCGGTGAAGTCCTGGATGTGATGAAGGGGCGGCTCGGCAGTAGGTAGGACGGACATTTTTTGACGTGCTCTGGTTCTCAATTTCATAAATGGAATGATTTAAGGGGCGCAAAGCGTGTCCCCAGCATAGTATTTAAGGAACGTCGGGCAGAAGACCGCTTTGCGGTTGAAGGCCGTTCCACTTTTTTCTGTTACAGAGGCACAATATGACAATGTATTCGATACTCGTTGTTGATGATGAACCCAATTACCTCATCGTTCTCTCGGAACTGCTGCGTGACGAGGGCTTTGAGGTCTTTACCGCGGCAAATGGCAAGGAAGGTCTGCAGGTGGTCAAGGATGTGGACCTTGATATCGTCATAACCGACATGCAGATGCCGGGGATGAATGGCATGCAGTTGCTCCAGCACATCAAGGAGATCAACAAGGAGCTTCCAGTGCTGATGATCACCGCCTATGCCGAGGTGGAAAAGGCGGTGGCCGCCATGCAGGCCGGGGCCTTCAGCTATCTGGCCAAGCCCTTCTCCAATGACGAGCTGATCGTTTCGATCCACAAGGCCGCCCAGCATTATTCTCTCGTGCGCGAGAATACCCGGCTGAGGAGCGAGATCCGCGGCAAATCCGGGTTCAGCGGCATGGTCGGCAAGAATCCGCGGATGCTGCAGGTCTACGAACTCATCGAAAAGGTGGCGCCGACCCCGGCCTCCGTGCTCATTTCCGGTGAAAGCGGTACCGGCAAGGAACTGGTGGCCAAGGCCATCCACATGAACAGCCCGCGTGAGGCCGAGGCCTTTATCACCGTCAACTGCGCGGCCCTGGCTGAAAATCTTCTTGAGAGCGAACTCTTTGGCCATGAAAATGGGGCCTTCACCGGGGCGGTGGCCATGCGCAAGGGGCGCTTTGAACTGGCCGACGGCGGCACGATTTTTCTCGACGAGGTCGGTGAGATCCCTCTGGCGCTCCAGTCGAAACTCCTGCGAGTCCTGCAGGAAAAGAGCTTTGAGCGGGTGGGCGGGGCCAAAACCCTGACGGTGAATGTCCGTATTATCAGTGCCTCGAACCGGGATCTGCGCGAGGAAGTGGCACAGGGCCGTTTCCGTGAAGACCTCTTCTACCGCCTCAATGTCATCCATGTAACCCTACCGGCCCTGCGCGAGAGGAGCGATGATATGCCCCTGCTGGTGAATTATTTCATCGAGAAATTTGCCCGGCAGTTACAGAAAGAAAACCTGACGATCACCAAAGATGCCCTGCGGCTCCTGATGACCTTGCCTTGGGAGGGTAACATCCGGGAACTGGAGAATACCATTGAACGGGCGGCGATACTCTGCAACGGCGACTGTATCGAGGCCGAAGATGTCCAGCCCGAATCGGTGCACATAGACAATCATGCGGCCTGGAGCCAGAACCTGGATTTGCATCAGATCATTCCCGATTCGGCCAGCTTGAACGATGTGTTGTATGCCGTGGAGGAGAAGATGCTGGTCCAGGCTCTGGACGAGGCAAACTTCATCCAGGCCAGGGCTGCGGAAAAATTGGGGATCACCAAAAGCCTGCTGCAGTATAAAATGAAGAAATATCAGATCAAGAAAAAGAAGTAAGGATCTTCAGTTGGGAATGGTCCGTTTCGTCCGCAAACGCCGGCCCATACAGCGCTGCGAATGACATTTCCGAGGCATACGGGAGAGCTGCCGATGATGCAAAAGCCCAGTTATGAAGAGTTGGAAAAACAGCTGGCAGAACAGCAAAAGGCCTTGCAGCAGCAGGCCCGTTTCGAGAGGATCAACCGTGCCCTGTACAAGGTTTCCAATACTGTCAGCAGGACATCGGCCCTTGATGAGCTGTTTGCCTCGATCCGCTCGGCCTTGAGTGCCATCATCGATACGACCAACTTCTTCATTGCCCTCTATGACCCGGTTCGGGACTGCATAACCTTCCCCTTTTGTATCGATACCGTGGATTCTTCCTATCCGACGGCCCTTGATGTTTCCTTGAGCGAATCGCTGACTGCCGAGATTATCCGAACAGGACGACCGCTGCTGATTACCGCAGAAGAAGAAATTCGCCGGCGCTCTGTCAGCAACCGTATTATTCCACCCTGCACGATAGCAAAAATCTGGCTTGGCGTGCCGTTGCAGACCGCCGGCAAACTCATCGGCGTCATGGCGGTGCAGAGCTACACCGACCCTGAGCTCTATGATCAGACCGATGTAGAAATGATGGCCTCGGTGGCCGAGCAGGTCGCGGTGGCTATTCAGCGCAAACGCTGGGAACAGGATCTGTCCGAGAGCGCCGCCCATCTCCAGAGTGTCTTTCGCAGTGCTCCGATCGGCATCGGCGTAAACATCAACCGGGTCTTACAACAGGTCAACCAGCGATTGTGCGAGATGACCGGTTATAGCAGGGAAGAACTCATCGGTCAGGATGCCCGCCTGCTCTATCTTGATCAACAGAGTTATGAGTATGTGGGCCGTGAAAAATACCGGCAGATCCGCGAGCGCCATACCGGTACGGTGGAAACAATATGGCGGCGCAAGGACGGGACTGTCATCGACGTCCTTCTCGGTTCCACCGCGCTGGATAGTGCAGATCTGAGCAAAGGAGTCACCTTCACGGCTCTCGACATCACCCGACGCATAGAGATGGAGAACGAACTCCGTGAGAGTGAAAGGAAATTTGCCCTGGCCTTCGATGCCAGCCCGGATTCGGTCAATATAAATCGCCTGGAGGACGGACTCTATGTGGAGATCAACAAAGGATTCGAGCGGCTGACAGGTTTTACCAGGGACGATGTCATGGGCAAGACGTCTCTTGATATTGATATATGGCATGATCCCGCAGATCGGCTACGACTGGTCCAGAGCCTCAAGGAAAAAGGCTACTGTGAAAACCTCGAAACCCGATTCCGCAGAAAAGACGGGAGTGTTGCCACGGCCTTGATGTCTGCCCGGGTCATATCGCTGCATGGGGTGCCGCACATCATCTCCATTACCCGAGACATCAGTGAGCGCAAACAGGCGGAGGCCGAGCGTGAACGTTTGATGGTAGCCATCGAACAGACCAAGGATATCGTAGTCATCACTGATCCCGAAGGCACTATTCAATATGCCAATCCAGCCTTCCAGAAAATCACCGGTTATAGCCGTGCAGAGAGTCTCGGCCAAAATATGCGCATTCTGAAAAGTGGCAAGCAGGACTCGGCCTTCTATCAGGATCTGTGGCAGACCATATCGAGCGGCATGGCCTGGAATGGCCATATTGTCAACCGGCGCCAGAACGGCACTCTGTACACCGAAGATGCAACGATCTCGCCGGTCTGTGACTCTGCCGGCAAGATTACCAACTATGTAGCGGTCAAGCGCGACATCACCGAAGAAATACGGCTGGCAAGCCAGTTGCAGCAGGCCCAGAAGATGGAATCGGTAGGTCGGCTGACGGGAGGCGTTGCCCATGATTTCAATAATATACTGGGAGTGATTATCGGTTATACGGATATGGCCCTGGAGCATGTCGATCCGAAGGAGCCCCTCTATGATGATCTGCAGAAGATCCTGGAGGCCGCCAACCGCTCGGCCGATATCGTCCGGCAGCTCCTGGCCTTTGCCCGCAAGCAGACCGCCAGCCCCAGGCTTCTCAATCTGAATGATACCGTAGAGGGCATACTGAAGATGATGCACCACCTCATCGGTGAGGATATCGATCTTGTCTGGCTTCCCGAAAAAGACCTGTGGTTGATAAAAATGGATCCGGCTCAGATCGACCAGATCCTTGCCAATCTCTGTGTCAATGCCCGCGATGCTATTACTGATGTTGGCAGGATCATCATCGAGACAGGCATGGAAGTCCTTGATGAAGAATACTGCGCCGAGCATGTGGGCTTTGTGCCGGGAGAATACGTGGTTCTTGCGGTGCGTGATGATGGCAACGGGATGGACAAGGAGACCCTCGAACATATATTCGAACCGTTTTTTACCACCAAGGAGGTCGGGCAGGGGACGGGGCTCGGTCTGGCCACGGTGTATGGCATTGTCAAACAGAACAACGGCTTTATCAATGCCACCAGTGAACTCGGCAAGGGCTCGAAATTCACAATCTATCTGCCGCGCTGCAGGGAAGAAAATGATCAAAAAAGCTCCACGCATCCAGTCGGCAGACGACAAAGCAGAGGCGAGACGGTCCTGTTGGTGGAGGATGAACCGACGATTCTGAAATTGGGCCAAAAGATGCTCGAACGGATGGGCTACCGGGTGCTGGCAGCGGTTTCTCCGAGTGAGGCCTTCCGGCTTGCTGAGGAATATGATGGCGAGCTTGATCTGCTCATTACCGACGTCATCATGCCTGAAATGAACGGCTGGGATCTGGCGGAGCGGTTGTTTTCCCTGTATCCCGATCTGAAAAGCCTGTTCATGTCGGGATATCCGGCCGAGATCATCGCCCAGCACAATGTCTTGGCGGAGGGGATATTCTTTATTCAGAAACCCTTTTCCGCCAGGGATTTAGCCATCAAGGTCAGAGAGGTGCTCGAGAATTCCTGATTCGCGGGGAGTTTGTTGGGAAAAAGAAGTGCTGGAGAAAATGGAGAACTGATGGATATTGCACCATACGACCTTGATGATCTGCGCTATGCCAGATCATTGCTGGAAAACCCCGGACTGGCCATTAAGATCACCAATTTTCTCGGGGCACCTCTGGAAAAGGGCTTTGCCTTGCTGCCACGGGGTTGGTCGGACATTGTCGCCGTAAGCACTCGCAAGGCCCTGGTGGCGGCCCTGCATTCTGCGATCCTGACTATGAACGGAACTCGTGAGACGGGCGCGGCAAATGCCTTTCATAAACTCATGGTAGCCGGTACCGGGGCCGCCGGTGGTTTTTGGGGGCTGCCGGCCCTGGCGGTGGAACTGCCTATTTCAACGACCCTTATGATGCGTTCGATTGCCGATATTGCCAGAAGCGAAGGGCAGATCATCACCGATCCGCAGGTAAAAATCGCCTGTGTCGAGGTCTTTGCCTTCGGAGGGCCGGGTAAAGGTGATGATGCGGCTGAGACCGGCTATTTTGCCGTGCGGGCTGCCTTGGCCACGACGGTCGCGGATGCGACCAAGCTTATCGCCACCAAAGGGTTGTCGGAAAAGGCTGGGCCTGCCTTAATCCGCTTGCTCTCCCAGATATCCTCGCGTTTTGGTATCCAGGTCTCAGAAAAGATTGCCGCCCAGGCCATCCCCATTATCGGGGCGGTAGGTGGTGCCGTCATCAATACCCTGTTTATGGACCATTTCCAGAGTATGGCGAGAGGCCATTTCACCATCCTACGGCTTGAGAAAAAATACGGCTCAGAGTGTGTACGGCGGGAGTATGAACGGCTGTAATAGACATCAAAAACGGCCCACAAAGAAAAGGCGTCACTTCGGATTAACCGGAGTGACGCCTTTTCCGTGCGGTTTCTCCTTGTTTTGCCGATCAGGCCGCGATCAGAAAATCATTGGCCGTTATTGCAGGCTTTGTTGTTAACGTAGCAAACTCAATCGCGACGCCCTGGCCATTGCCATCAATGTCGTACAGCAGTGCGCCCGAGGTGGTGTTGTAGAGGATGTAGTCGTTCGCCTTATTATTTCATAGTTTCACAACTCCTTTTTGGTTTTTAATTGTTCTATCAATCTAATCAATTCAGCCGCATGTTTATCGCCATTTGCGTTTGCCTTGTTTGCCCAATTAAGCGCCTCATTTAAATTTTTTTCAACTCCCAATCCTTGCACATAGAGAATCGCCAAATATCCTTGGGCAGGAGCAAAATTACGGTTTGCTGATTGATATATCCAATATGCTGCTTTTGAATGGTCAATAGCTATTCCCTCACCCTCGGCATAGGCAATTCCAAGTGAGTACTGTGCTTTTTCGTGTCCGTTTTGTGCGGCCTTTTCATACCAATGATTGGCCATTCGGAGATTTTTTGAAACGCCTAACCCTTTTGCGTACATCACCGCCAGATTATTTTGTGCTGGCGAAAAATCCTTGATTGCTGCTCGTAGGTACCAATAAACCGCCCGCTGATAATCTCTTTGCTCCGATAGCAACAATCCCAAATTGTATTGCGCCTCAGCATAATCATTTTCTGCTGCTTTTGAGTACCAAGTTGCAGCTTCCTCCTGATTTGATGTGTGCAGCCAAATTCCTTGGTCGTGCCACCTTCCTAGTTCGCTTTGTGCCTCAGGAAATCCTCGTCTCGCACTTACCTCAATAAATCCTATATATGCCACAGGTAATACCAGCACCATAGCGACAAAAACCCACAGGAACCAAACAACAATATTTTTTGTGTTGCTCATTGTGCTGCCTCTCGCCAACATTTTTGCTTGCCCGATACCTTCCAGGTCTCTACGGTTCCATCTGGCATGGGTAGCTAACAAGGACAAGTGGACAGGATGTAAGGAAAAAGGGGGCAGATCTATTTTCCATCTAACTACTCTCCTTTTTGATTGCTGACATTTTCAGACTTCCCCCACCAATAATCCGCTTTTTTCTGGTCTTGTTGCAGTCCGAAAAGTCCTTTAGAATATGCCCCACTCAACACGTTCATGGCCGAGAGGTTTCCCCCCTCGGCGGCTTTTTGCAGCCAATAAATACCTTGATCGTAATTCGCTTCTGTTCCAATCCCGTTGACGTACATTTTTGAAACCTCAAATTGAGCAGGAACAACGCCGGTTTTTGCTGCCTTCAGCATCCAATAAAAGGCTTTTTCGAAATTTTTAAGGCCGCTCTTGAATTCACCTAAGTAGGTGCTTGCCAACACAAGCTGAGCTAAACCATCATTTTTATTTGCCGCCTTTTGCAACCATTGAATGCCTGCCCCCACATCTTTTTTGATTCCTTCGCCTTCTATAAGCCTCGCACCAATCCTTGTCTGAGCCATCGTTACATCTTGTTGGGCAGCTTTAAGATACCAATAACTGGCCTTCTCCTGATTAATTGCCGTCCCTTTTCCCGCATGATATATTGTCGCCAAATGATATTGCGCCGACCAATCTCCCTCCTTCGCCTTTTGCAATGCCTGAGCAATATCGACTGCTTCTGGCGTGGCAAGTTCTTCCGTGCAGGCAGAAACAAATTGAAACAGTACAAGTAAAATTATACTCCGAACAATTAGGGACATTCCCAAATTTTCAAATTCCAAACAAAAAGAATGGTGTTGATTTAGTTGACTGACGGAATGAAGCTGTGCTGACTCTGAATGGCAAGAACAAATTGTGGCAGGATTTCGATAACCGGGCCGATAGATACTCTTGATAATAAGCCTATGTGTAGGGAATTTCATTGCATACAACTCCTCTGAGAAAATATATCTCTAATACCATAGAAAAAACAGACCCATTTCGTTTCCATCCCCCGGAAGCAATGCTTCGTTACTCTAACAAATAGATAAGCCTTTTAAAAGATATCTATAATACCAGATTCTTAGTCTCAAATAAGGTTACAACCTCCGCCTTCAGGTGGTTGGACGAAGCCGCTCAGCGGCGGAAAAAAGCAACTCAGGGTATAACTCTAGTAAGTGTCTAATTCTAGGCACTTACAACGAAAAGAAGTATGCCATTAAGCAAGCTCAGAGTATGGCGAGAGGCCATTTCATCATCCTACGGCTTGAGAAAAAATACGGATCTGAGTGTGTACGGCGAGAGTATGAGCGGCAGGCGTAGACCTTAAAGCCTGACTAATATAAAACCAGAGGTCACGGATTGAACCTGTAGCCAGTCCCCCAGAGGGTTTCGATATACGCAGGATTGGCCGGATCGGATTCAATCTTCTTGCGAATCTTCTGGATATGTACAGCGATGGTTGCGGTATCTCCATAATATTCATCTCCCCATATGGCATCCATCAGCCGCTCCTTTGTGAAAACGGTGTTCGGATGTGAGGCCATAAATACCAGGATCTCGTATTCTTTCGTCGTCAGTTGAACTTCCTTGCTGTTTACAAAGACCTGGTGGGATGCGGTGTTGATCTCCAACCCCTTGTGCAGTATCGTCTCGTGGTTGTCGGCGCTGCCTTTGAGCCGCTCGTATCGTTTCAGGTGTGACTTGATCCGCGCCATGAACTCGGCCGGGCTGAACGGTTTGGTCAGATAATCATCGGCCCCGATATCCAAGCCCCTGATCTTATCGATATCCTCGCTTTTGGCAGAGACGACAATAACCGGGATCTCAAGTTTTTTACGGATTTCTCGAATGATTTCGTAGCCGTTTTTTCCGGGCAGCATCAGGTCGACAACGACAATATCAAACCGGCCGGAAACGGCCATTTTCAGGCCGTCTGCTCCGTCATGAACGATCTCTGCCTGATAGCCGTTCAGTTGGAGATAGTCTTTCTCCAGTTCGGCGATATCCAGATCATCCTCGATGATCAATACTTTTTTCATCGGTGTCCTCTGTCTCGATGCTTTCAGGCAGCATAATGGTAAAGCATGTTCCTTCGTCTTTATGGCTCGTTACTTTGACCTCACCACCATGGGCCTGGACCAATTCCTTGGTGATTGCCAGCCCCAGGCCTGTACCTTTGTAATCCTTGGCGCGTTCCGTGTCGATCCGGTAGAAACGATCGAAAATATGTGGAAGTTTATCTTCCGGAATGCCTGGCCCGTTATCCTCGATATCAATGGCAATCCAGTCGTCCCGCCTGTACAGCTTTACCCGCAGGGAAAGCCCTTGATCCGGTCCATGTCCTACCGCATTACGGACGATGTTGTTGATGGCCTGGTAAAAGCGTTTGGCATCTAGAGAGACATACGGATCATCCAGCAACTCATCATGAAACCCGAACTGTATCTGCCGATCTACCAGTTCAAGTTGGTACTCCTCCATTATATCGGTGAGGTACTTGCGAATACAGACCCTCGCAAAGTGAAATTCCAATTTTTGCATGTCGAGTTTGGAAAACAGAAACAGATCGTCGATGAGCCGGTTGAGGTAATCGACGTTATGATGGATGATCTTGAGATATTTATCCCGTTTTTCAGGGGACGAGGCCGGGCCTTCAA
Organism: Desulfoprunum sp.; assembly: GCA_030696435.1. Lineage (GTDB taxonomy): Bacteria > Desulfobacterota > Desulfobulbia > Desulfobulbales > Desulfocapsaceae > Desulfoprunum. The sequence goes on from JAUYSF010000097.1 coordinate 9,265, forward strand.
GCAGTGCCTCTATATATCCCTGGATCGAGGTGATGGGGGTTTTCAGGTCATGGGAGATATTGGCAATCAGGTTTTTTCGGTTTTCCTCGTATTCGGCCTTCATTTTTTCGCCCTGCTGCAGCTTGCGGGCCATTTCGTTAAAAGAGGTGATCAATAGCCCGAGGTCGTTAGGGATATTGCACTGGACACGGACATCATAATTGCCCTCGGCAATCTCATCCACCCCCTGCCTCAGTTCCACAATGGGAGTGATGATTCTCTTCTCCAACCGCAGCAGAAAGATGAACTGTACGATCTCCTTGATGATAATCAATACGGCAAAACATATGCCTACCGCCTTGAAGCCGGCCCAATTGAACAGCAGGTAAAGAATGATCAGATTGAAAAGGAAGACCGCCGGTCGGGCATAGCGGAACCAGCGATGATACTGCATAAATTCACGGTGATGCCGATGGAAGTGGCCATGGAGCTTCTTGTGAAGCTCGCATCGTTCTGCGTCTACCTGGTTCATCCACTCGTCGTTGTCGCAGCGCATGATGATTACCCCAAATATCTTTTGTTTACTTCGGGGACGCACAATGCAGCAGCATCATGCGTCCCTTGTTTCATGTTACCAGGCAAACTGCACTTCGGCAGTTGCTGCCAAGCTATGCGCCTTGCTCTCTGCGTCTTGCGCCCTACCGTCCAGGTTCACAGTGAGTTTGTCGATGGTGTGTTTCTCGTTGACGGTTACTACCACGAGGCCATTCAACATCTCAACGTTTTGGCAGCCCTGCATGCCGCCGCAATCGGGGTGGCTAGCATGCTTTTGCTGCATTTTCTCCCGCAGCATGGTCTTTATCTCGTCGGGGACGTCATTTAAATTGAGCGATATTACGGCTGCCCCATTTGGCTGATCTTCCACCTTCAGGCTGCTCAGAATGCCGAGGGCTGTAGAAATCCGGTGAAACACTCCCTTGATTCCACGACAGTGGGCTGTGTCCTGCCGTCCATGGAACGATTTCCACATCGTACACGGACAATGATCACCTGTCAGAGTGAATTCTGTTGTGCTTTCCCTGGTTAAATCCTCGCCGTTCATGTTCATTTTTGCCGAAACATTGGCCTTAACTTTCCCCGCTTCGTCTTTTTCAAACTTGTTTTGCAGGGAAAATACCGTTTCCTGATCTTTCTGGACACCGACCGTAATACTACCGTCGATCTTTGCCATGTTCTTCATGGTCCTGGCCACATCGTACAACAACTTGATCTTTTTCATACAATAATCCTCTTGGTTATGAGCCTCTTGCAAGAGTCCAACATTAATGCTCATCCCAGCTACTCACGAGCAGAGATGTTTTGTGATTTCATCACGATATCCGGCCACAATGAAATTTTCGAATATCACTGTGCGATTCTTTTGCAAGAAGCTCTTTTGATGCGATTACTATACGAAACGATTCTAAACTGGTTCTAAAGGGGATATAAATTTTTCATAAAGATTCATAAAGCGTTTATTAAAGCTTCAATGTTTATGAAAATTGGGGTTGCGTGAAATGTTGCTTAGAGGAAGGAGGCGATCTAATCTCCGGTTGCCCTGCTGGGTGATATGGTGGGAGATGCCGGCAGCAATGATATATGCAATACGACCCATGTTATTGTAATTATAGAAAATATATTGGATAGTCAATGTGAATTAAGCATAGGGGCCTCAGGAAATACAGGGGAATTTATCGAACAGAGGAAGGCAAATGAGGCTCAGGCCGTCGGCTAACCTCAATGTACCAGTGACGATGGAGAGTAATGCTGTTGGAGGGGTGGAGGCTATACGTGCTAGCCTCCAAGGCTTTAGCTTTTCAGAAACTTTTCAGAAACGTTTACACGGTGTGTGTGGCAGAGCGGCAAACAGGACCGGCAGGTATCAGGCGGGATATTTTCCTTCGATATATTCCTTCAGGTATTGAATCTCGACATGTTTTTCCTTGAGCTGGGCCTTGACCACATCGCCGATAGATATAAGACCGAGTAATTTGCCTTTTTCGAGAATGGGGATATGGCGAATCCGATTTTCGGTCATGACCGTCTGGATATAATCAATCTCGTCTTCCTTCTTCGCGACGATCATCTCTTTGCTCATGAATTGGCTGACCTTGGCCTGGTGGATATTGTCGAGGTCGGTGTGTACGGCCTTGAGGATGTCATTGGGGGCCAAGATTCCTTTTATATGATCGTGTTCGTCAACAACGATCAGGGAGCCGACCTTGTTGGCAAAAAACAAGGCAATAGCCTCAAGCACAGTGCTGTCCAGAAGGGTGGTAATAACCCGGCTTCCTTTTACTGCCAGAATGTCTTGTACTTTCATGTTAGAGGCTCCTCCTGGAGGGCAAGGTCGGACGAATGATAGCTCTGCATAATCAAACTCAGATCGCAATCGGGAACAGGCTTATGGCAAAGACACAGGCTGCAAGAATAAGGGTGCAGACCGGGGCGAAGGGAGATCCGACGATTTCAAACGGATCAGTCGCCTCATGGAAATACATGGAGATAATCAACCGCAGATAGTACCACATAGAGAGGATACTGCTGACGATTCCTAATACGGCCAAGGTAGTCTGGCCGGCCTGGAAGGCAGTGGTGATGATATAGAGTTTTCCCATAAAACCGGCGGTGGGTGGGATGCCGGCCATGGACAGGAGAAAAATGGTGATTGCCGCGGCTGAATAGGGCCGGACTTTAGCCAGCCCTTTGAAATCGTCGAAGGTGCTGCGTTGTTCATCTTTACCACCCAGGTAAGAGAGCGCGGCAAAGATCCCCAAGGTACTGGCGGCATAGGCGGCCAGATAAAAGAGGATGATGTGGCCTGAAATAGTATTGCTGCTGACGGCAATAACTGCGATCAGCAGATAACCGGTATGGACGATGCCCGAGGCAGCGAGCATTCTCTTGAGGCTGTTTTGGCCAATAGCGATAAGGTTGCCGGCAAAAAGGGTAAAGACCGTGATATAGAAAAGACCGTCAAGCCAGAAATCCTTGAGACCGACATCGAGAATGAGAAAGTTGGCCAGTACCGCGAATATCGCGGTCTTGAGGGCAGTGGCCATAAAACCGGTCACCGGTACCGAGGCACCGTCGTAGACATCAACCACCCAGGCATGGAAGGGAAAGGCCGCAATTTTGAACATAAGGGCAAAGAGTATGAAGAAGACCCCGGCGAGGAGGGCAGGGCTCTGCACAAGTCCCTTTGCTGCGATGAAACTGGCGATGGCCTCAAAACCGGTACTTTTTACGGCCCCATAGATCAGGGCGGCGCCCATGGTGAAAAAAGCTCCGGCAAAGGCCCCGAGCATCAAGTACTTGAGCACGGCCTCAGCGCTGGTAACGCTCTTACGGTTGTATCCGACCAGGACATAAATCGAGAGGGAAACGATTTCCAGTGAGATAAAGACGGTTATCAGTTCATGGGCCATCGTTAAGAGAAGCATGCCAAAGGTGGCAAAGATCATCAGGCAGTAGAATTCCAAGGTGCAGAAGGAGTTCAGCCGGAAATAGGAAGTCGAACTCATTGCCGTGAAAAATCCACAGGCCAGGATGATGAGTGCTGCTACCTTGGTGAATTCGTTGGTGACCAGCATACCGTGAAATAAGGCGGTATAGGGTGCCAGATTATCGGGACCTGCCGGGAGAAGCTGCATGACAAAGGCAAGGGCAAAGACGCCCATGCTGAATACGGCAGCGACTTCAAGGTGGATTTTCTCGAAGGCCGCCAGCAGCATCAGGATGATAGCACCGAAACCAACTATGCCTAATGGGAGTAAGGGAACGATATCACAGGTCATTGATCAATCCTCATTTCTGCTCCGGAACGTGCCCTTTTTCAAGGACAGGGTAGTTGGCCACTTGAGCGGCTGGACGTACGAAGGCAATCTGTTCTTTCGCCGCAGGCTCTATCTTGGCGATAAATGGTTGCGGATAAATACCCATGATGAGGATCAACAGAATCACAGGTAGGAAGGCCAGGGCCTCAATGCCTGTGAGATCCTTGAATCCGGCAGTCCGATCGTTGGTCTTCTCGAAAAAGACCCGTTGAAACATCCAGAGCATGTAGCAGACCCCGATAATGAGTGTGGTTCCTGCCAGCACACCGATTGCCGTATGAAATTTAACGGCACCGAGAATAATAAGAAATTCACCGATGAAGCCACTGGTGCCGGGAAGCCCTACCGAGGCCAGCAGGGCAACGGCAAAAAAGAAGGCAAAGATCGGAGCCTGGCGGGCGATCCCGCCGAGTTCTTCGATATTTCGGGTCTGCATCCGTTCCTCCAGCATGCCGGCAAAGAGAAAAAGTACGCCGGTACTTGTGGCATGGGCAACTATCTGAAAAATGGTGCCGGTAAGGGCCTGGATGTTCATACAGAAAACACCAAGAGCCAGGATGCCCATATGCGAGGCAGATGAAAAGGCCAGCAATCTCTTAATATCTTTCTGACCAATAGCAGCGATACCGCAGTAGATCATGCCGATTACGCCGGAACAGGCCAGCAGGAGAGCATACCGGGCAAACTCCGCCTCGAAGGTCGGGATAACATAACGGATGACGGCATAGACACCGATCTTGGCCATGATCGCCGAAAGCACGAAGGTCGTGGCGGGTGGGGCCTCGGTGTAGGCATCAGGGAGCCAGGTGTGCAGCGGGAAAAGCGGGATCTTGATGGCGAAGGCCAGCATGAATCCGGTGAAGGCCAGTACAGCAGCACCACCATGCAGTTCGAGCCCGGCCAGTTTTGCAGCGGAAAAGGACCACTCGCCAAACTGAGTGTGATAGACAACGCCGAGGTAGATGATCGCCGCCAGCATCAACAGCGATCCGGCGACGGTGTAGAGCATGATTTTGATAGTGGCCGGCAGTCTTTTGGGGCCGCCATAGATACCGATCATAAAAAAGATCGGTAGGAGCATCAATTCCCAGAAGATATAAAAAAGCACCAGATCACCGGCACAGATGGCCCCGGCCATTGCCCCTTGGGTGATGAGAAGGTTGGCGTAGCAGCCTTTCGACTGGTTGGTCATGACCAGAAAAACCAGGGGGTAGAGCACGGCCCCGGTCAACAGGACGAAAAGGCTGATACCGTCAACTCCGAGATTGTAGCTGATTCCCAAGGAGGGGAGGAGGTCGCGGATTTCACTGAACTCCATGCCGCCTGCCCCGGAAAAACCAAAGTAGAGCCGTATGCCGAGTATCAGGATAATACCCGATGCTACAAGGCCCGTGCCTCGGGCCGCACCTTGACTCGCAGGGAGCAGCAGGAGCACCAGGCCTACCAGGATGGGCAGGAAGATCATGGTGGAAAGAACATGCTCAAACATTCTTGCTCCTTAGCTATTTCAGGGATTGAGAGAGCAGCAGGCTCATAAGACTCAGCCCGATTACCATATATATCGCATAGATCCGGACATAACCAACCTGCAGCAGTTTGAAGACTGTTCCGGCGGCTCGGTAGAACCAAGTCGTCAGCTGTACTGGACCGTCGGTCACCTGGGGCTCAAAGAAATATTCGATGGCTGAGCCGATAGCCTTGTAGGGCCGGACCAGCAACAGGTCGTATAGTTCGTTGATACGGAAGGTATGGTAGGCGAAGCTGGCAAAGCCTGTGAAGACCGGCACTTCCGCTCCGCTGCCGAATTTCCGGTAGGCGATGGTGATACCGATGAAAAAGGCCACAACACTGGCACCGATTGCCAATATCTCTGTCTCGTGACTGGCCTCTGGATGAAGCTCGGCAAGGCTTGGGGCCAGCCAGTGTGAGACCACCTGGCCGCCACCAAAGATGGCAGGCAGGTTGAGAACTCCGGCAAACAGGGCTCCGACTGCCAGGATAATCAACGGCACTGTCATGACAGTCGGAGCTTCATGGGCATGGTCGAAGAGCCCCTGATCCCGAGGGCTGCCGTGAAAGACTAAAAAGATCATGCGGAAAGTATAGTAGGCCGTCATTCCGGCCACCAACACACCGATCAGCCAGATCCCGGGATTGCCGGTTGCAAGGGCCAGATAGAGAATCTCATCTTTACTGAAAAACCCAGAAAACGGTGGACAACCGGCCAGGGCCAGGGCACCGATCAGCATGGTCCAGTAGGTTATCGGTAACTTGGTTCTGAGCCCGCCCATCTTCCAGATATTCTGTTCGTGGTGCAGGGCGTAGATCACTGAGCCGGCGCCAAGAAAGAGCAGGGCCTTGAAAAAGGCATGGGTGAAGACGTGAAAGATACCGGCCGAATAGGCGGCGAGACCGACACCGGCAAACATGTAGCCGAGCTGACTGACAGTGGAATAGGCCAGGACCTTTTTGATATCATCCTGGTACATCCCATAGATCGCTGAGACGAGGGCCGTGAGGATACCGGTCCAGGCCACAATCAGGCCGACGGTAGGCACTAAGGAGTAAAGAAAACTGAAGCGGGCCACCATGTAGACACCGGCGGTAACCATGGTGGCGGCATGGATCAGGGCCGAGACCGGGGTAGGGCCGGCCATCGCATCGGGCAACCAGACATAGAGCGGGATCTGGGCCGATTTGCCGGTTGCGCCAAGAAACAGCAGCAGGCAGACCAGAGATATCGTCGTCGATGACAACAGGTGGGCGTTGGCTTTGAGAGAGATATAGTCAAAACCGCTGCCGCCGATAGCCCAGAAAAGAAAGGCCATACCCAGCACAAATCCCAGGTCGCCGATACGGTTGACGATAAAAGCCTTGTTACCAGCCAGGACATTGGCCCGATCTTCGCTGTAGTAGCTGATCAGCAGGTACGAACAGAGCCCAACCCCTTCCCAGCCGACGAACATGACGACAGGCCCGTTACCCAGCACGAGAATGAGCATCATGCCGAGAAAGAGATTGAGATAGGCGAAGAATTTTCCGAAGGTCTGGTCACCGGCCATATAGCCGATCGAGTAGATATGGATAAGCGAGGCGGTGAAGGTGACGAACAGCAGCATCAGCGAGCTGAGAGGATCGGCGAAGAATCCCATGGCAATGTCAAGCTCGCCGACCTTAAACCAGGTGAAGGCCTGGTATGAGATCTGGCGCGCTTCGACCGGCAGGCCGTGCAGATCCAAAAAGACCTTGATGGCAAAAAGAAAAGTCAGGATGGGGGCGATACAAGCCAAAATGCCATATGTCCTTTCCGACAGCTTGCAAGTTTGGCAGCTGCTGAGGTGAAGCAGGCCGATGATTGTGGCCCCGGCCAGCGGCAGCAGAGGAATCAAACCGAGATATGCAGCGCTCTGTTCCATCAGGTCACCCTTTCAGCAGGCTGAATACGTTTGTATCCAGTTTGCCCGTGTGTTTGTGCAGGAGGATCACCACCGCCAGGGCCAGGGCCGCTTCAGCGGCAGCCACCGCCATTACGAGCATGGCCAGAACCTGTCCGTCCATACTCTCATGGAGACGGGAGAGGGCGATGAAGGCCAGATTGGCGGCATTGAGCATGAGCTCGATTGACATGAAGACAGTGAAGACATTGCGCCGGGAGATGACACCGAGTATCCCCAGGCAGAAGAGAACGATGCTTAAGACAAGATAGTCTAGAATCACGACGCCATCTCCTTCTTGCCTGCCAGCACGACGGCCCCGACCAGAGCCACGAGCAGCAGAATTGATACGATCTCAAAGGGCAGCAACCAGTCCTGAAAGAGAACCATGCCGACTTTTTTCACCCCGCCGAAATCCTGGCCGATGATGCTGGTTTCACCCTGGGGAAGGGTTTTTACGACTTTCAGAAGAAAGAGGCCGATAGGGGCAATGACCAGAATGCCGCCGAAAAGAAAAGTCCAGCGACCTTTTTCTTCAGGAAGATCGGTGGCTTGGATATTGAGAAACATGATGATGAAGAGGATGAGCGACATAATGGCTCCGGCATAGACGATCAACTGTAGGGCAAAGAGCAGAGAGGCGGACAGCAGGGCGTACAGGCCTGCCAGCGAGATGAGGGTGACGATGAAACACATCGCCCCGTTCATCGGGTGCTGAAACAGAATCAGGCCAAGAGCACCTAAAACAGCCAGCGTTGCAAATCCGTAAAAAAGCCATTGGGCAATCATAATATCAGACGCCTCCTTTTTTATAATCTTCCTCGGTGAATGCTCCCGGGGTAGTCAGCAATTCGTCAATACCTTTGAGCATGGACTGCCGATCACTACTGGTGCTCGAGTAAATCCCGGTGTCCATGCGGATCGCATCCATTGGGCAGGCTTCGACGCAATAGCCGCAATAGATGCATTCCAGAAGATCGATATCAAAACGGATCGGCATCTTCTCCGATTTGCCGTCGAGGCGTTCTCCGGCCTCGATCATGATGCAGTGGGAAGGGCAGTTGGTCGCGCACATGAAGCAGGCAACGCATTTGACAGTCCCGTCTTCATGAGTGGTCAGGCGATGACGGCCCCGCCAGCGTGGGCTGATCTCAGGCTGCACTTCCGGGTAATGACGGACATAGAGCTTTGAGTTGTCGAGAAAGTTTCTCATAAAATGGCCAAGGGTCACGCGCATCCCCTTGAACACCTCGACGAGAAAGAGCTTTTCGTTGTAACTGACACCCTTTCGCTCGATAATCTTGACTTTTGCACTCATGACAATCCCTTTCAGCTCAAGGCGACGACAACGGCGCTGGTTATAAAGATATTGAGGAGGGCCAGCGGCAGAAGGGTCTGCCAACCGAGTCTCTGAAGCTGGTCATAACGGAAACGGGGCAGGGTCCATCGCACCCAGACATACACAAAACACATTGCGTAGGTCTTCAGCAGAAAGGTGGCAATCTGCAGGAGGGCGACAAAGATATGCGTCGTATTCCCACCCGAGCTGAAAAGCAGCAGGGCCAACAGAATTGCCTCGATGACCAGGGTAAATATCCAGAAGCCCCAGATATAGACCTTTGCCTCTCGGGCACGTGGGTCGTTGAGGCGGATATAGTGACTGAGGTTATTTTTTTTGATCCAACCGGTGATGAAATACATACCGACCGGGATGAGGAGTATCAGTACCAGTGCCACCGGTTTGGCGTGGCTTATCAGGGTCTCGGTGGTGAACCAGGGGATCTGGTACCCGCCGAAATAGAGGGTGATGATAAGGGCACTGGAGACAAACATGGCCACATATTCCCCCATGAAGAACAGGGCAAATTTCATCGCACTGTACTCGACGTGAAAACCGGCGACGATCTCGCTCTCACCCTCGGCCAGGTCGAAGGGCGTACGGTTGGTCTCAGCAAATGCTGATACAATGAAGATAACGACTCCCAGCGGTTGCAGGAGGAAACCCCACATCGGTATGCAACCAAAGAGCAATTGTCCTTGAAACCTGGCAATTTCATTGAGATTGACGGTGCCGTAGACAACCAGAAGACTGACCAGCGCCAGGCCCATCGGAATCTCGTAACTGATGACCTGGGCCGCAGCCCGCAGTCCGCCGAGGATTCCGTACTTGTTATGGGAGGACCAGCCGGCCAGGATGATGCCGTAGACCCCGAATCCGACCACGGCTAAAAACCACAGGATGCCGATGTCAAGAGGGATGGCCTGCATGACATAATCGTTGCCGCCCAGAACCAGGGTGTCGGCAAAGGGGATCACCGCAAAAGAGATAAGGGCGGTCATGAAGACGAGCACTGGCGCCAGGATAAAGTAAAACTTGTGGGTGATATGGCCGGGAATAATATCTTCCTTGAAGGCAAGCTTTATCCCGTCGGCCAGATTCTGTATCAGACCGCCAGCTCTGAATCCCATGATATTGCAGCGGTTTGGGCCGGCACGATCCTGGAAGAAGGCGGCTCCCCGGCGTTCCATCCAGACCAGCAAGGCAACGGAGCTGAGAGGAACGAAAGCCCCGAAAGCAACCCGCAGGATGATAAGAAGGATATCAAGCTGTGACATGGGCGGCCTCGTTGTGGGAGAGTTTCAATCCCTTCTCCGGGATCTGGTCAGTTTCGATTGCAGCAAATGCAGGGATCTTTCGTTTCATCGCCTGCATAAGGGCTTCGGGGTCGGTCAAAGTCCCGCCCAGAAGTCCGGCTATCCGGATCATGTCAAGCGGAGCGCTGTTCTTGCAGACGGCTTGGCCGAAGGTCTGCAGGATGCCGTCCTTATTGATCACACTCCCGGCATATTCAGTATACGAGGCGGTGGGGATGGCAATACCCGCCTGACGGCTGAAAAGGGTGTCGTGGGTGCTGATGGCGATGATTTGTATCTCGCCAAGCTTCTTGGCCCAGGCCTGATTGGGGCCTGTTATAAAAAGATCATTGTTGAAACTTACCAAGGTATCCGTGCGCTGCAGAGCGCTCTCGAAGAACTCCGGCGAGGTGTTGACGCCAAGGAGTGCGAGACCGGCTCGGTTGGCCGATTTGTCATCCTGGATCAGGTAACCGTCTGCATCTCCATTTTTGATAGAGCCGTCGCTGAAACCGGAGACTGTTGCACCGGTCGTTGCCGCGAGAGCCTGGATGGCCAGCATCTGTTCAAGTGAGCAGTTCGGCGATAGCAGGATCAACAGTTTGTCAGCGCCTTCCATTCTTCGGCGGGCGGTTTGCAGCGCCTGATCGGCTGAGCTCTCTTCAGTACCGATTCGGGCGGAAATCAGACGGCCTTCATTCTCCCGGTGATAGCCCAGACGGCCCTCATCACAGATAAAATAACCGTTCACCTCGGGATTGAGCCGTGGTCGGAAGCGGTATATGAGGTCGTCTTTATATTTTTCCCGATTATGATCGATAAAGATATTGCAGCCCATGGAGCAACCGTGGCAGATGCCTTTGTCCCTTTTGAGGAACCAGGCTCGTTGTTTAAAGCGGAAATCCTTGCTGGTCATGGCCCCGACCGGACAAAGGTCGACAATATTAAGGGCGTAACGGTTATCCAGCGATCGGCCTGGAAAGAGTGCAACCCGGGCATCGTCCGAGCGGTTGATGATGCCCAGCTCACCGGTTTTGGTGATCAGACGGGTGAAACGGACGCAGCGGGCACAGAGTACGCAGCGTTCCTGGTCATGGATGACCCCGCAGCCGAGATCCATCTTCTTCTCTTTTACGACCTGGGGCACCCGCATTCTGCTGGCCTGGTGGTCGTAGGACATGTAGTAATCCTGCAGTTTGCATTCACCGGCCTGATCGCATACTGGGCAGTCGATAGGGTGGTTGATTAGCTCCAACTCCATGACATCATGTTGGATTTTTTTGATTTTCTCGGTGTCGAGCTGGACCTTCAGTCCTTCAGAAACCGGGGTCTTGCAGGCGGGAACGAGAGGAGGTCTCCCGTCCTCGATGCCGACCAGGCACATGCGACAGTTGCCGTCAGAGCCGAGGGCAGGGTGGTAGCAGAAGTGGGGAATCTCGATGCCGATCACCTCGAAGGCGTCGATGAGGTTCTTACCCGACTCCACTTCTACCTCTTGTCCGTTTACAAACAGTTTCACCATCTCAGCCATGGTCAGTCCTTATCCCAGGTTCAGGCCGGTTTCCTGCGGCCGATCAATCGCATAGGCAACGAATTCATGCCGGAACTTGTCTAGATAACTGCGCACCGGCATGGTGCAGGCCGCCGACAGCACGCAGACCGTCTTCATCTCGATATTGTCGCACAGCTCCCGCAGCAGCTCGATGTCAGCCATCCTTCCTTCGCCGCGCAGCAGTTGCTTGACGATCTTGAGCATCCAGCCCAGACCTTCGCGGCAGGGGGTGCATTGGCCACAGGATTCATGGTGGTAGAAATCGATCAGGTTCTCCACGAGTTTGACGACATCGACGGTCTCATCAAGCACGACGATGCCACCGGAGCCGAACATGGTCTTGTGGGCAGCCATGGATTCGTAATCAAGGGTGGCGGTTTTCGCCTCTTCAGGGGTGAGTACCGGGGTCGAACTGCCGCCGGGGATCACCGCCTTGAGTTGTCTGCCTCGCCATACGCCACCGGCAACCCTGTCAATCACCTCAAGCAGTGGCAGGCCGAGGGGTAGTTCATACAGACCAGGTTTTGCCACATGGCCGGAGATACCGAAGAGATGAGTCCCCGGACTCTTTTCGGTGCCGTAGGCCTTGTAGGCATCAGCGCCGTTTTGCAGGATGAAGGGCAGGGAAGCGATAGTCTGCACGTTATTGATGATGGTCGGACAACCGTAGAGCCCTGAGACCGCCGGGAAAGGTGGCTTGCTGCGGGGTTGTCCCTTGCGGCCTTCAATTGATTCGAGCAGGGCCGTCTCTTCGCCGCAGATATAAGCCCCGGCGCCCCGGTGGACGGTGACATCGAGCTGGAAGCCTTTACCGGCAACATCCTCTCCCAAATACCCAGCGGCGTAGGCTTCGTCGATAGCTTTCTGCAGAACCTTGACCTGGGTGGTGTATTCGCCGCGGATATAGATATAGGCGGTGTGACAGCCGATGGCATAGCAGCAGATGATGATGCCTTCGATCAGCATATGCGGATCGCGAGTCAGGATATAACGGTCTTTAAAGGTCGCCGGTTCCGATTCGTCGGAATTGACGGCCAGATAGACCGGTTTATCAAGGCCCTTGGGCAGAAAGCTCCACTTCAGACCGGCAGGAAATCCGGCGCCGCCACGGCCGCGCAGCCCGCTGTTTTTGACCAGGTCGATGATTACAACCGGTGCCACGGCGAACAGGGTATCAAGGCCCGAATAGGCGCCGTGTTCTTTGGCAACCTTTAGAGTATGGGCGTCTTTGATGTCGAATTTTGCGCTGAGAATCTTTACTTCCATAGTCAGGCGCTCTCCCTACTTCAAGCCGGTCAAAAGTGATTTGAGTTTTTCCACGTCCATATCCTCGTGAAATTCACCGTTGACCTGTACGACCGGAGCGGTACCACAGTGCCCCAGACATTCAACTTCTTCCAGACTGAACTTGCCATCATTGCTCACTTCACCCGGTTTAATGCCGATCTCATCTCGCAGGAAATCAACAATCTCCTGTTTACCCCGCAAATAGCAGGAAAGGGTGCGGCAGATGCAGATATGATTTCTGCCCATCGGGTGGAGGTAGTACATGGTATAAAATGTGGCGGCCTCGTAGACCTGGCTGGCAAAGGTACCAATCCTGTCGGCGATGTAGGCGATGGCCTCGGCGGGTATCCAACCTTCCTGCTCCTGGGTTAACCAGAGGGCCGGCAGGATCATGGATTCCCGGGTCGGATAGCGCTTGACGAGGCGTTCGAATTCCGCATCCCTCTCCTGGTCATACAGGAAAGGTTTTCCGGCAAAGATCAGTTGTGAGCGGTCACTCATCGGTCCAGTTCTCCCCCGATTATATTGAGACTGCCAAGATTGATAACGGCATCGGCAACCATGGCCCCTTCAACCATTTCATGAAATCCGCCCATGATAAAAAAACAGGGGGGACGCACCTTCAGTTTGTATGGCCGGCCGGACCCGTCGGAGACACAATAGAAACCTAGTTCACCGTTGGCGGCTTCGAATGAATCGTACCATTCGCCGGCCGGAACCTTCACTCCTTCATAAATGAGCTTGAAGTGGTTGGCCAGACCTTCGATGTTACCGTAAACTTTGTTTTTTGGTGGGAGAGCGACAAGGGCATTGTCGACAAAGATCGGGCCGCCGGGAATAATTTTCATGGCCTGACGGATAATCCTGATGCTCTGAAAAATCTCTTCAAAGCGGATCATTATCCGGTCATAGATATCCCCGATACTGCCGATGGGCACCTCAAAATCAAAGGCGTCGTAATGATAATACGGGGCGTCTTTGCGCAGATCGAATGGTACGCCGCTTGCTCGCAGGCAGGGCCCGGTATAGCCATATGCGAGGGCGGTTTCCTTGGGCAGGATGCAGACGCCCTGGGTTCGGTCATGGACGATCCGATTCTTTAAAATCAACTTTAATGAATCGGAGACGCCCCGTTCGATGCTCTGGATATGTGACTCCATGTCAGCTTCCCAGCCTTCGTAAAAGTCGCGATACATGCCACCGATCCGGGTAAATGAGCTGGTGAGCCGGGCGCCGGTGAGCCGACTGATGAAGTCGTAGGAGGCCTCTTTTTCGTTATAGAGATACCAATAGTTGGTAAGTCCACCCATATCGACGAGGTTGGCGGCGATACAGACAAGATGATCCTGGACCCGGAAGAACTCCGAGAGAATGACCCGCATGAATTGTGTCCGATCGGTTATCTCGACGCCGAGCCATTTCTCTATCGCCTTGACATAGGCGATGTTGTTCAGCAGCGCAGAGCAGTAATTCAGACGATCGGTCAGGGGGATCACCTGGTTATAGGTCAGGCTCTCGGCGGTCTTTTCAAAACCACGGTGCAGATAACCAATCTCGTTGACATTGGCGAGAATAGTCTCGCCATCAAGGGCAGTCAGGATACGGATGGCGCCATGGGTAGCGGGGTGGGAAGGTCCGATATTGAGGAACATGATCTCGGTATTGATGTCGTTAAGAGTCGCATCATCAAATCCTTTGATCTCAAGCCTGTCTCTGATTTCCTTTTCCATGCTGTCCGTCTCGTAACAGACCTGCCCCTTGTCAATGGGATAGTCTTTACGCAGGGGATGGCCCTGAAACTGCCAGTGATTGAGAATCCGCCGCAGATCAGGGTGGCCGTTGAAACGGATACCGTACTGGTCGTAGACCTCCCGTTCGCTCCAGTTGGCTGAACCCCATAGTGTGCTTATCGTCGGTAGTCCGACGTCTGGATCCTGGACCGGAACGCGAACTTCCGCCACCAGGTTCTTCTGCCAGTTTCTGAGGATGTAGATCACTTCAAATCGAACAGGACGAGTCTTGGGATAATCGAGATAATCGACAGCGGTGATGTCAATCAGGAGTTCAAAGAGGAGATCGGCATCATTTCTCAGGAAGGTGAGAACCTCAAACACATTTTCCGGAGACACGATCACGACGAGATTGTCGAGAACCTCGGAACAACTCGTGTCGGGAAATGCGGTTCTGATTTTTTCGAGTGCGAGAGCCTTCATATCAATCAAGAATCCCCCTGAAATCCTTATGGCGATCCTGCAGCAGCGTTTCGCCTTTGATCTGTTCCTGGATCTTCATCAGGGCATCGAGGACGGCCTCCGGCCTTGGGGGACAGCCGGAGATATAGACATCCACCGGGATGATGGTATCGATACCCTGTACCGTGCAGTAATTGTCATACATGCCGCCGGAACTGGCACAGGCCCCCATGGAGATAACCCATTTCGGCTCAGGCATCTGCTCGTATATACGTTTGAGGATCGGGGCCTGCTTGTAGCTGATGGTGCCGCAGATCAGGATGAGGTCGGCCTGACGGGGTGAAAAACGGACAACCTCGGCGCCATAACGGGAAATATCGTGCTGGCTGGCGGCGGTACTCATGAACTCTATGGCACAGCAGGCTGTGCCGAATACCATCGGCCAGAGTGAGTACTGTCTGCCCCAGTTGATGATTTCATCAAGCCGTGTCGTGATGACCGAGTCACCCAGTTGTGCTTCCAGTCCTAGCGCCAATTGAGCACCCCCTTCTTGAGTATATAGACCAGTCCTGTGAGGAGTAGAAGCATGAAAACCACCATCTCTGTGAAGCCGAACCAGCCGAGTTCACGGACGCTCACTGCCCAGGGATACATGAAGACCGCCTCAATGTCGAAGATCAGAAAGAGGATGGCAAGGAGATAGAACTTGACGCTGAACTTCTGGTCAGCCATGCCGATGATGGTGCCGACGCCACTTTCGTAGGCCTCGTTTTTCATCTTGCCGCCGGAGCGTGGTCCGAAGACTGCCGTAACCAGCATCAGGAGGGGAATGATGACGGCCAAGCCGATGAGCGCTGCTGCTGAAAGAACCAGTTCTGTTGCCATCCCTTTTCTCTTTTCAGTCGTGATTTAATCCTGACAGTATCGAAGACTGCCTTGCCTCACCAAAAAAATATACTTGAATATGCCATGGTTACCAGCCGGAAATATCTTCTGTCAAGAAAAGTTTATCCTGCACGTAAGCGTAGTTTGTTTCTCTTGGAGTACTATTTTTTCGCATTTTCAGGTCATGCAAAAAGTGCAAAAAGTGCGCTAAATTGTGAAATAGCTATTGGCTGTGCATGCCAGGTAATTTCTGAAAAAGTAACGCTATATATTGGTAAATACATACTAATATAAGAATTATAGGTCGATATAGCCCTCCAAGGCGACTAAGGTGGGCTCGTGTAAAATCAAGAGCCGGGATGCA
>JAUYSF010000146.1 GCA_030696435.1 Desulfoprunum sp.
CGGTCTTGAGCAGAGGCCTCAGCTCAAAAAGACATTTTGGTCACGATTCAGGCAAGACCGGGATGAACGATGGCTGGCGGCCCACCGGCAAGGGCAGCAGATGGTCCTGGCCCGTGTCGTCAATCTCCTGGAGTTGTGCGATGTGACACCGGTGGAGACCGAGGAGCAGATCTTTGATCCGACCATCATGAAGGCAGTACATTTTGAAACACACCCGGCACTGGCAAACGGCCTGGTCCTGCACGAGAGCCGGAAGGGCTTTTTTCGCAGCGGCAGGCTCCAGCGCCCGGCTGAAGTGACCGTCAATAAAATAACGGAGTAACCCCCATGACAGAAAAAATCCTTGGTATTGATCTCGGCACCACAAACTCGGAAGTCGCCCTCTATGAAGACGGCAAGGTGACCATTATCGCAGGACCGGATGGCAAGATGCTGCCCTCTTATGTCGGCCTTGACGACAAGGGCGGACTTTTGGTCGGCGCTGCGGCCATGAACCAGTATGTGTTGAATCCCGAACGGACGATCAAGTCCATCAAACGGCGCATGGGCCAAACCACCCCGATTGCCCTCGGCGATACGTCGTACAGCCCGCAGGAGATATCGGCGATGATTCTCCGGCAGCTCAAACTCATCGCCGAGGACTATATCGGCTCGCCGGTTCGTAAGGCGGTCATCACGGTCCCTGCCTTTTTTTCCGACGCCCAGCGCCAGGCCACCAGGGAGGCCGGCGAAATCGCCGGTCTGGAGGTGGTCAAGATGATCAACGAGCCGACGGCCGCCACTCTGGTGTACGAGAGCAGCCATAAGGGCAGCAAAAAGGTCCTGGTCTATGACCTGGGCGGCGGCACCTTCGATGTCTCGGTCGTCCAGTTGGAAGACGGGGTGATTGAGGTCATCGCCAGTCATGGCAACAACGCCTTGGGCGGTGATGATTTTGATGCCATCATCGAGCAGATGATTGTCGAGTATCTGGAGCAGGAAAAAGAAATTACTGATATTTCCCGGCAGGCCCGGGCCCGGATTCACCGGGCCGCCGAAAATGCCAAAAAGCAGCTCTCCGCCCATCCTTTTGCCATGATTGAGGAGGAGTATCTGCTCGAAAAAGACGGCATTCCCTTTCATCTCAGTATGGAACTGGCCCGACACGATTATGAGGACATGATTGCCCCTCTCTTGGATGAGACCTTCGATGCCATACACCTAGTCTTAAAGGATGCCGGCCTGATCGTCTCGGACATTGATGAGATCCTGTTGGTGGGCGGTTCCACCCGCACCGCGATTGTACAACAGCGGCTGGAAGAGGAGTTCGGCATGCCGCCCCGTTTTGAAGTCGATCCCGATCTCTGCGTGGCCAGTGGCGCGGCCTTGCAGGCGGCCATGATCGCTGGTGAAGAGGTTCGGGCGATCCTGGTCGATGTGACTCCGTACACCTTCGGTACCAGCGCGATTGGCGAAATCGACGGAGAAATGACCCTGGATATGTTTGTGCCGTTGATCAAGAAAAATTCGCCGGTGCCGGTCACCCGAAGCGAGGTCTTCTATACGGCCTCAGATCAGCAGGAAGCCGTGAATGTCACGGTCTATCAGGGCGAGGCTCGGGATGCCACGGAAAATATCGAGGTGGGCAGTTTTTTGATCAAAGGCCTGCAGAAAAGGCGGGCCGGCAGCGAGATCATCGCCACTTTTTCGCTGGATACCAATGGCCTCCTGCAGGTCAGCGCCAAGGAAAAGGCCACGGGCCTAGAAAAATCCATAAGCATTGCCAATGCCCTGTCTTCGTACAGCGCAGAATCGCTGCAGGCCGCCAGAAAAAAAGTGGCCCGCCTGTTCGATGACGATGATGAGACACCCGCCGAGGTCTCTGCTGGAAATCAGTCGGCGACCAGCAACAGCAAACGAGTGCAGGCCAATGCGGTGATTGATAAGGCCCGCGGACTGTTTGATGCGGCAAGCGAGGACGACCGGGAGGATATGATTGATCTGATCGAGGCGATCAACGCGGCCCTATCTGCCGGTGACGAGGATGAACTCCAGGGACAGCTGGATGAATTATCCGAGATCATCTTTTATCTGGAGTCATAGAAAATGGAACGTTGTCCGTTGTGCAATGCCCGTGTCAAAGGAGACAGTGACTGTCCTCGCTGCAGGGTGGATCTGGCCCCGCTCCTGGCCCTCGAATCCCAATCCAACGTCCTCTGTCGGCAGGCCGTCAAGGCCCTTGGCGCAGGAGACCTCGACCGGGCAAAGGATCTGGCTCTGCAGGCCGCTAGTTGTCAGGCCACGCCTTTTGCCCTGGCCCTGGCAGGGTTTTTGGCCAGTGCGGAATTTTACGATAGGCCAGACAGACCTGTCGGCAGGCCAGAGCTTTCTTTTTGGTGATCGATCTCAGGTAGTCTGGGTGCCAAGAACTGCCTGCCAGGCTGCCAGTTTTTGGTTGTAACTGTAGCCGGCGTTGGCCGGGCTGGTCGAAGGTAGCGGCCGGAAGGTCAGGGGGTGGTTGGTGGTATCAAGAGAGGGCAGGATTTGGCGGTTGAAGGTCTTCCAGGCCTTGCCGCCGTTGAAGAGAATCACCTCGATCTGCCGGTGATCGGCCAGAAATCGCCGGAAGTCATTGACCCGGATCGAGGCCTGCTCGATATCGCTGTCAAGGCTCGATGGCCGACAGCAGGTCTCTATCACGTCCCAGAGGGCCAGCCGGTTGGCCGTCAGCAGGGCCAACCTCTCGCGGTAGGAGAGATCGGGGCTGGCGTCGAAGAGTTCTGCCATGATCCGCCAGAAGGCGTTACGGGGATGGGCATAATACTGTTGCTGCCTGAGTGACTCGCGGCCGGGGATGCTGCCGAGGATCAGGATACGGGCGTTAGGGTCTGCCACCGGGGCGAAACTTGAGATCATCGGCCCTCATCTTCTTCCTGGCGCAACCGTGCCAGCAGTTCCGGGATGGCCAGAGGCGCATGGACCAGATAGTCCGCCCCGGCCTCGGTCAGTTCGGCCCTTGAACCATAGCCGTAGGTGACGCCGATCCCAGCGATTGCGCAGGTTCGGGCCCCGATCATATCGTGTTTGCGGTCGCCGACCATCAGCGATTCAGCCCTCGCCAGCCCCTCCTCCTGCAGGATATGGCCGATCAGTTCACCCTTGTCGCTGAGGCCGCCGTCAAGCCGGCTACCGTAGATGCCGGCGAAAAAGGGCGAGAGCCCGAAATGGACGAGGATCTGCCGGGCGAAAATCTCCGGTTTTGAGGTGGCGACAAAGAGCGAGCAGTCCTTATCCCGGAGTTTGCCCAGGGCCTCCGGGATATCGTCATAGACCTGATTCTCGAATTTTCCCTCCCGGTCATAGCGCTCGCGGTAGAGGCCGACGGCCTCTTTGACCAGGCTCGGCGGCTCGCCCGGCAGGAGAACGGCGAAACTCCCGGTGAGCGGCGGCCCGATACAGAAGAGGAGGTCATCGGCCTCGGGCACGGGTCGCCCGAGTTTTTCCAGGGCGTACTGGACGCAGCGGGTGATGCCGAGGCCCGGATCGGTGAGGGTGCCGTCGAGATCAAAGAGGATATTGTGCATGGTGTTCCCTAGTATATATGAAAGAGGGCAAGGTCGTCAGGACTGCAGGGTACCCCGATTGAGCCGGGATCGCAAAGGGAATATCCGGCTGGCCGGTATGACGGGGTCGTGGCCCGACCGCTGCTGAGGAATATGTTGACTGGCGCTCCTACTCTCTGGCAGAATGAAATCAAGTGCCCCATCCTCCGCTGCCGGACAGCGGTGCTCAGGCCGGACTCTTCCCACCTGGGCTGTGGTGGACTGACCTTCACCAGGAAATACCATGGACCTGACGATTCTGCCCCAACCCGACGACATCACCTGCGGCCCAACAGCGCTGCACGCCGTCTATCGTTACTATAATCTCGAAGTCGAACTTTCCCAACTCATAGCCGATATCAGCTCTCTTGAGACCGGCGGCACGCTGGCGGTTTATCTTGGCATTGATGCCTTGCGCCGCGGCATGGACGCCACCATCTACTCCTATAACCTGAAGATGTTCGATCCGACCTGGGCATCCCTTGATTCAACGGCCCTGATCGTCAAGCTCGAACAGCAGCAGGAGTTGAAAAAGAAGAAGCGCTTTCTCCAGGCCAGCCAGGCCTATATCGCCTTTCTTCGCGAGGGCGGCCGGATCCTCTTCGATCAGCTGACTCCCGAGCTGCTCAAAAACACCCTGCAGCTCTCCATCCCCATCCTGACCGGGCTCAGCGCCACCTATCTCTATAATTCGATGCGGGAGATCAGCCGGGGCAAACGCTCGCACTACGACGATATTACCGGAGAACCGGTCGGCCATTTCGTGGTGCTGACCGACTATATGGCCGTCGACATGGTGCGGATCGCTGATCCGTACAGCGGTAACCCCCTCTGCGATTCCCAGTATTACACCCTGCCGGTGCAACGACTGATCAACGCCATCCATCTCGGCAGCATGACCTATGATGCCAATATGCTGATCGTGCAACCGGCGAGGTCCTAGGAGCCTGTCGGATTATGCCCTTTCTCCCCATCTCTGCGTTATTTTCGAAAATTAATGCTCGCAATATCAACTATATTGCTGGGCTTAATTTTCGAAAATGCGTTGATCTGTGAAAAAATTTCTATAATCCGACAGCATCCTAGCAGAAGGGCTCAAGCCGGGCCAGATGTCTTCGGCTGGTATTTGTTCG
>JAUYSF010000184.1 GCA_030696435.1 Desulfoprunum sp.
ACATGACGTGCAAAGAAACACGGCACTTTCCCTAGCCGATGTCCAGAAAGAACTGATCCTTCATCCTCCTCCCCCTCAAGTAGAAAACGGCTCTTTCGATGATATCGCCTGTCTTAAACAGGCGATACTGATGGTGTATCAGTTCCAGTTCAAGGAGGCAGGGGCGAAACTTGCCGAAATTCTGCGGTCCAACAGATATAATTATATAGCTTGGCTGTGGTATTCAAGGATTGTCGGAAAAACAGAGACTATTCTGAAGACATTGAACGAGGCGCAAAGATGGGGAAACTGTGATCGGGAAATCCTGCAGGATAATAAAAGAAACAGATCATTGTTGAGCACAGCTCCTCCGACTGTCAAGCACTGCCCCTTCTGCTGGACTGTGTTGCTTACCTATCCTTCCCGTTGCAGCTATTGCAAATCGTTGCTTTCAATTGAAGAGGGCCTAGCCGAGAAACCAACAAAACTTGATCAGCTGGATACTGCAGTCAACAGATTTCAGCGAGTTCACAAGCTTGATCCGAAAAATATTCAAGTGGCGTACTGTCTTGCACTCGGCTATTTCAACCTCAACAGGCATGAGCAATCCCTGAATTTTCTCCGTATTGCGGCTCAGTATGGCCCTAGTGTTCAAGTCTATAAACAGGCGATTGCTCTTCTTGAAGCCACTGTGCAGAAAAAATCGGTCGTACAATCGCCGCCCGAGAGCGCAATGCCGGTTGTGCCGCTATCTTCCCCTAAGGCAAACCAGAAAACGATATTGGTAATTGAAGACAGTCAGACCTCCAGGAAGGTCATTTCAATGGTTCTCATTCGCGAAGGCTATCATGTCGTCGAGGCGGCCACCGGCCTGGATGGTGTCAGGATGGCGAGGGTGACCAATCCCTCTCTTATTCTTCTCGATGTTATGTTGCCTGATATGACAGGATATGATGTATTACCGAGACTCAAAGAAATGGCTCATCTCAAGAATGTACCCGCAATTATGCTTACCGGCAGAACCAGTTCCACCGATAGAGTACTGGGGATGCGGGCAGGCTCCGATGAATACCTGACAAAACCTTTCAATCCGCAAAAATTGGTGGGTATAATTAAAAAGTATCTGTAATTCGGTGTTATTTAAAGAATGGACCTTTATGGAAAACCAGCAAACGTACAAGACGCTCGACCAGGTCATACAAGGAATTGATCAGTTACTTGATGCTGTGCCACACAGCTCTTCGCGATCGTATGTCCATGACGTATTAGATGAATCCGCCATTTTACATAAATTTGTCCTGATTGGCCTCGGCTCATTACGGATAGCGCTGCCGATGGATGGACTGATCGAGGTTGGATCTTTACCTGTAATTACGCCTCTGCCAAATCTGCCGAGCTGGGTGCTCGGCATTGTCAATGTCAGAAGTGAGATACTTTCAGTTGTCGATCTGGCAGGTTTTCTCGATTTGCCGGCAGCGCGCACCCGCAGCGCTGATCGGTTTGTCATTATCAGGCACAAGGAATTGCGAGTGGGAATACCGATTGAACGGATTTATGGCACAGTCAGCAAGAGTATCAGTGAGCAGAACATACCTATCTTCCCTGAGGTCAAAGGAGAGGATAAAATTTTTTTTGCCCCTGGGGGCTTCATGGTGGAGGAACAGCTCTACTGCATCCTGGATGTGAAACAATTGTTATCCAGTCACCGATTCCTCAATTATCATCAGACAATGTAGTCTTGCGCTCACGCAGCAGGTTATGAATATCAATCGCATGGTTTTTTGTTGCTGTAACTTTGCACGTCCGGGGAGAGTATAAATGGTACAGTCGTCGAGAGAGGAATTGGTAGGTTCTTATTTCCAAGAAGTCCTATCCTACATTCCTGAGATACAAAAAGGTCTTTCTCTCCTCAAAAAAAATGGCGTTGAGCTTCAGTCAATCAGCGAAATCCATCGCCTGTTCCACAATATTAAGGGTGCGGCGTCTCAAGTGTATCTGAAATCCTTAAGTGGAACTGCACAACTTGCTGAATTCATGCTTGAGCAGGCGATGAAGACAGAAGCGGCGCTTTCACCTGCCATGATATCGTATCTTGATGATACTGCAGTTACAATCTGCGAATATTGCTCTCATGGTAAGAGGGATGATAGAGCAGAGTCAGATTTGCTGCGAGCCAGATTGCTGGCCTTTCAAGAGCTCTGTCTGCAACAAAACAATATGGCAGGGATCTCTCTTTGCAAGGAAATTGCTCAACTTCTTGGTGACAATCAGGTCAGCATTGCAGACACCACCACTAGTCAAGATCGGAATGCAGTGGTGGCCGATTCCGGGAAGATTGGGGCCGCGGCCCTTCGATCTGTCGTCCAGCGGGTACAACGGCTCATTGACGCCATGTTGGTGGAGGTGACCTTTGGCCGTGAGAGATACGGCCGGATATTGCGGGAGATGCAGGAGGCGGTGGAAGAGAGCGCAGGTCGGGCCGAAGAACTTGAGATGTCCGACGAGGCCAGTTTTTTACGAGATATTGCGGGACT
>JAUYSF010000189.1 GCA_030696435.1 Desulfoprunum sp.
TTCCAGGGTCTGGGCCAGGCTGTTGAAATTACGCGCCAACTGTCCCAGTTCGTCCGAAGAGTCTGCCTTAACCCGGATGTCGTAGCGGCCCGAGGTCAGCCCATCGGTTGCTGTCGCCAGGCCTGTGATGCGCCGTACCAGCTTTCTGGCCAGGGGAATCGACAGCAGGGCCGCTGCCGTGGCAATCGAGAGGGCAATGAGGATAAGGGATTGCTGCTGTTCTGTGGCAAAACGCTGCATCAGATCATCGACTAAGACACCCGGCGGAATCAGGCCTAGGAAGGCAACGGTTTCACCCTTAACAATCAGGGGCAGGAGTACCGGCGTCCTGGGCCAGGGCTCGGCCGGGCCGTAGAGTCTGTGCTTCTGCATATCGAGCAGGAGGACCCGCAGCTCAAAGATCCGTTCCTTGGGAGGCAGGGGCGGGGCCGATGAAGATTTATTGTCCTTCATTGTAGATTGTCGACCGCTCAATATCGCCTCAAGTTGACGACGATGGTCGGGGTGGAGAGGATGGTCGCTGGTATTGCCGGTAATTGTTTCAATCCAGCCCGTTTCGGGCAATTTTAGGAAATCCCAGTTTCCCTCTCTGGCAAAGGACTGCTCCAGGATGTGGGCCAGTTTGCCCAGCCGTTCCTTTTCCATCATGTTGACATACCGCAGAAAACCCCGGTCGAGGCTGAGCCTGGTTACCAGGAACATGCAGATGAGTACGCTGCAGGTCGCCACCAGAAAGGCGAGAAAAAGGCGGTACTGGATGCTGATTTTCAGCGTTCGTTTCATTGAGCGTATTCCTCCTCACTCTCTCCTAGCATATCCGGGCCGCAGGATTCCACTTCCTTTTCAGTTTCCGGTAAATTTCCTTATTTCTTCCTTATTTCTTCCGCATTTTTTGCACAATCATAAGGTAATCATGGCCAAGTTACACACCGGGTTTGGAAAAACAGGTCACAGGAGAAGAACATGTCCCTACACGAGATTGGCAAAGAATGAAAAAATCAGCAAAACTCACATCGCGTTGGCGCTATTATCTGGTTACCACAGGCATAGTCGGCCTGGTTGCCATCGGGGCTCTTTTCCTCTTCCGGAAAGACGGCCGACCAGATTATTTAACGGCTCCGGTAAAGCTTGGGAATCTTGAGAGCACGGTCCTGGCCAGCGGTACGATGGAGGCCGAGAATATGGTCAGTGTCGGCGCCCAGGTATCCGGCCAGATCAAGTCGCTTGCGGTCGCACTTGGAGAAATGGTGAAGGCTGGGCAATTGATCGCCGAAATTGATTCCCTGCCCCAGCAGAATAGCCTGCGCAATAGAGAGGCGGCGCTTGCTCTGGTCCAGGCCAAGAAAAAGGCCAAGGAAGCGACCTTAAAGCAGGCGGATTTGGCCTTTGAGCGGGCAAAACTGCTGCTGAAAAGTGCGGCCGGATCTCGGGCGGACTTTGAGACTGCCGAGGCCGGTCTCGATCTGACCCGAGCCGAGATTGCCGCCCTTGAGGCCGAGATCAGGCAGGCTGAGGTTGCCCTCGATACCGCCCGTCTGGAACTCAGTTATACCAGGATCAGCTCGCCCATCGACGGGGTGGTGGTGGCCATTGTCAGCGATGAAGGTCAGACCGTCAATGCCAATCAAGCAGCCCCGACCATTGTCAAAGTGGCCCAACTCAAGCGGATGACCATCAAGGTAGAGATTTCCGAGGCCGATGTCGTTCGGGTGAGACCCGGCCAGCGGGTCTATTTCACCATCCTTGGCGAACCCGACAAACGCTATGACGGGCTGCTGCGGGCCATCGAACCGGCCCCGGAATCGGTGAGCTCCGACAACACGACCGGCAGTTCGTCAACATCCTCCTCTACCAGTTCTTCAGATACGGCGATCTATTACCTGGGGCTTATCGATGTCCCGAACACCGACGGTAAATTGCGTATTTCCATGACCACCCAGGTCTATATTGTCCAGGCCGAGGCCAAGAACGCCCTCATCATCCCGGCTGCCGCCCTGGGGGTAAAAGGCGATGACGACCGCTATGCCGTAAAGGTCGAGAAGAGCGCCGGTCAGTTTGCCGAACGCCAAGTCAAGATCGGCATCAATACCAATGTTCAGGCCGAGGTCCTGGAAGGTCTGAGCAAAGGCGAGCTGGTGGTGATCGGCGAGAAGACGGCGGTGGTCGAATCAACCAGCAGCACGAGTGGGAACAACGGTCCGCCACCGGGGATGATGTAATGGCAACTCCTCTTTTAGAACTCCGAGGAGTCTGTCGGGAATACCCGTCCGGTGAGGCGACGCTGATGGTCTTGAAAGACATCAATCTCAGCATTGCCGCAGGTGAAATGGTGGCCATTGTCGGTACGTCCGGTTCCGGCAAATCGACTCTGATGAATATTATCGGCTGCCTCGACCGCCCATCTTCCGGCAGCTATCATGTTGAGGGCCAGGAAACCGGCCTGCTGGAACCGGACGAACTGGCCCGGTTGCGGCGTGAGCATTTCGGCTTCATCTTTCAACGCTACCACCTGCTCGCCGGGCTGGACGCCATCGGCAATGTCGAGATTCCGGCCATTTACGCCGGGATTTCAAGTGGCGACCGCCGCTCGCGGGCCCTGCAGCTGCTCACCCGGCTCGGACTGCCTGATCGTACCGATCATTCCCCCGGCCAGTTGTCCGGCGGCCAGCAACAGCGGGTCTCCATTGCCCGGGCCTTGATGAACGGCGGCAAGGTGATCCTGGCCGACGAGCCGACCGGGGCCCTGGATAGCCAGAGCGGCCAGGAGGTCATGGCTATTCTGCGGGAGTTGCACGACAGCGGCCATACCATCATCATTGTCACCCATGATATGCAGGTTGCCGGCCACGCCGACCGCATAATTGAGCTTCAGGACGGCCAAATCGTCGCCGACCGCAGGACTAACAACTCGGTCGCCGTGCCCATGCCGGAGAGGGCCGGAAGCAAGACGGTGTCTTCCTGGTTGGCGCGGCGGGATCGCTTTGTCGAGGCCTTGAAGATGGCCCTTGTGGCGATGGCTGGAAATCGTCTGCGTACCATCCTGACCATGTTGGGCATCATTATCGGTATTGCCTCGGTGGTGTCGGTCGTGGCTTTGGGCGATGGTGCCAGTCAGCGTATCATGAAGGATATCAGCTCGATCGGCACAAACACGATCAATATCTATCCGGGTGAGGATTTCGGCGATATGCAATCCAATAAAATCCGCACATTGGTGCCGGGCGATGCCGATGCCCTGGCCATGCAGTCCTATGTGGACACCGTAACGCCGGTGGTATCGACCTCTCTTGCCGTGCGCTATCGCAATATCAGCGCCAGCGCCATGATCAACGGGGTGGGCGAGCATTATTTCCGGGTCCGCGGGTATGAACTGGCCCAAGGGCGATTGTTCGATGCCGAGGCGGTACGCAGTCAGGCCCAGGATGTCGTCATTGATCAGAATACCCGCCG